>JBGTHE010000436.1:0-7470 GCA_041746335.1 Lysobacterales bacterium
GGTTATCGTCGGTGGTATGCTGGTCAGTACCCTGTTTACCCTGATCCTTTTACCCAGCCTGCTGCGTATGAATGAAGATGCCGCTCCGGCAGCTGTCGCAACGCCGGAATTCAGCTGATGAAACCATACATGCTTATGTTCAGAACTCATCGCAAGACACTTTTAGGCAATGCACTTTTGGGTGGACTGGCCATTCTGATCGCAGTGCCTTTAATTGGCATGGCACAGGAGTACGGCCCCGCGCTGGTCAAAGTAGTGGATGCGCGAATGCAATCGCTGTCCTCTGTCATCCTTGTTCCGGGAACTGTGATCAGCCGCGACGATGCGCGCCTTTCCGCTGAAGTCGATGGCCGTTTGCTGGAAGTGGCGGAAGTTGGAACCGCCGTGAAAGCGGGTGATCCGGTTGCGGTGGTAGAAGCCGAAAGCCTGCGTTTGCTGACTGTTGAGCTGCAGGCTGAAATACGTCGTGCGGAGGCCAGGCTGGTATTTTTGGAGAACGAAGTCAGCCGTTACAACACACTGGCCAAGACTAATCTTGCGAGCGCCAATCAGCTGGAGCAGGCACGTTCGGAACAGGACGTGGCCAGGGGTGATCTTGATGTAGCCAGGGCCCGGTTGGCACAGAACGACGATCAATTAGCCAGGACTCGCGTGCTGGCGCCATTCGATGGCGTGGTGGTGGAGCGTCTGATGCAGCCCGGCGAACGGGTTGCGAATGGCGGAGTTGTGGTACGCCTGGTGAACCAACAGCGCCTTGAGGTAGTGGCACGAGCTCCTCTGGAGTACTTCGGATTCAGTGAGGTGGGTGAGAGTTTGCAAATACAGGTGGGTCCAGAACAGCTCGCTGCCACCATACGGACCGTGGTGGCTGTGGGAGACGAAAATACGCATCAGTTTGAAATTCGACTGGACCTGGACGGTCAACCTTTCCAGGTAGGGCGCACCGTGCGGGTTTCCGTACCCAGCGATGATTCCCGTCAGGTGCTTACGGTGCCGCGTGACGCGCTGGTGTTAAGACCTGAAGGCGCTACAGTTTTCGTAATTGATGCGCAACACCAAGCCAAACAGGTCTCAGTCAGTACGGGTCTTGGCTCAGGTGACTGGATCGAAATTAATGGCGATGTCAGTGCCGGTGAGCGCGTGGTAACGCGCGGCAATGAGAGGCTGCAGCCCGGTCAAACTGTAGAAATTATCGATAGCTGATGGTAGCTTCGGTCATTACAAGCGGCGAACAAGGCCTTTGAATACCACCCGGCTGATCAATCGGCTGGTCATGGTCGAGGAAGGGGAGTGGCCGCGACTGGCCATTGCGTTCACTTACTTTTTCTTTCTCCTGGGCGGCTATTTCATGCTGCGGCCTTTGCGCGGCACAGTGGCGGCCTATAACAGCGATGTGCTGCACTGGCTTTACACCGCGACCTTTGTGACCATGCTGATCATGGTGCCGATTTTTGGTTTCCTGGTTTCGCGTTTCCGCCGTGGGCAGTTTATCCCCGCCATATATCTGTTCTTCAGTGCCAATCTGCTGTTCTTTCTGCTGAGTTTTGATGGCGCAGCTACACCCATTCCCATCCAGCGTGCCTTCTATGTCTGGCTGAGTGTGTTTAATCTGTTCGTCGTGTCCGTGTTCTGGAGTTTCATGGCGGACATATTCAAGCCTGGGCAGGCACAGAGATTGTTTGGCTTCATTATGGCCGGTGGCAGTATTGGCGCCATCATTGGTCCACGACTGACTGCAGGAATGGCCGCAGAAAGTGGTGAGCAGGGCATCATGACGATATCCCTGGTTTGCCTGCTCATAGCAACACTGCTGGCCGTTGTGCTGGGTCGTTACCAGTCAAATACCACTCAGGAGCAAAGCGAAAAGATCGGTGGTAGCGTGTGGGAAGGCGCCATCAGTGTCTTCAAGTCCGAATACCTGCTGTTTGCCTGTTTGATGATGTTATTGCACAACCTGACTTCCACCTTTCTTTATAACGGCCTGGCTGTTTTTGTGAACGAACGCATCGTTGGCTTCAATGAACGGACTGTGTTCTTCGCCAACGTCGACTTTGCCGTGCAGATCATTGCTTTCAGTCTGCAGTTTTTTATCACGTCGCGATTGATCGCTTCTTTAGGTATGGCTCGAACATTGGCGGGTGTCCCTTTGATCCTGGCGGGGGGTTTTGTGCTGCTGGGCAGTACACTTGGCCTGGTGTTGTTTGCCGCGATCCAGGTGCTGCAGCGCTCCATGAATTACGGAATTCTCGGCCCATCCAAAGAAATGTTGTTCACAGTGGTCAATCGTGAAATCAAATACAAGAGCAAGAATTTTATCGATACTGCTGTATATCGGGGCAGCGATGTAGCCGCTTCGTGGATTTTCAAAGGTTTGACCCACAGCGGCCTGGGGCTGGGACAAATTGCATTCGTCTACCTGCCCGTGCTGGGATTATGGGCCTGGGGTGCCTGGCGACTGGGCAGCCTTTATCAGGGCATGCTGGCTGATAACCAGCACAATCATGATTCCATACCCAGCCGCCCAGACTTACCCACCTCGACTCGTCAGGCAAGCGGGTAAAAACGGGCGCCGGATTTACCCTGTAGTCGTTCTACCGCACAACCGTAAGTCTGCTCCAGGCTGCTTTCCGTCAACATCTCTTCTATGGGGCCGGCCCGCCACTCTCCCGAGCCCATCAGCAACAAAGCGTGATTGCAGTAACTCATAGCCAGGTTGACATCGTGCAAAGCGGCGATTGCAATGCCACCCTGTTGCACGCTCAGTTCTCGGATCATTTGCATGATCCTTACTTGGTGCTTCAAGTCCAGGTGATTGCTGGGCTCATCCAGTAGCATGATCGGTGTCTGCTGCAACAGAAGGCTGGCGAAAGCCAGGCGTCGTGCTTCGCCACCGGACAGGCTGGTGACACATCGGTGCTCGAAATCATCCAGATCGACCTTGCTCAAAGCACTTCGTGCCAGATCATGATCGGCCGGGCTTTCGCGCTCCCATAAACCGAGGTGTGGGTGTCTTCCAGTCAATACGGTTTGCATCACACTGGAATCAAAGACATAGGCGGTATGCTGTTGCAACATTCCCAGCTTTCGCGCCACCATGCGTCGGGGCATGGTGTGCACATTCTGATCACCCAGCTGCACCGTGCCGTGATCTGGTGGCCGAAGCCCAGCCAGGCAGTTCAGCAGTGTGGTTTTGCCCGCGCCATTCGAGCCCAATAGCGCCACAAAAGATCCGGGCTCGATCTGAATGTCCAGTTTCCTCACGACCTGAACACCAGCAATCGAAACATCCAGCTGCCTGCAATGTAAATCGTTCATTAAGTTTTGCCCATCACTTCAGCCGGGCCCGATTTAACAACAGCAGGAATAGTGGCACACCAAGCAGCGCAGTGAGTACGCCGACTGGCAGTTGTCGCGGTGCCAGCACGGTACGTGCCAGGGTGTCAGCAACCACCAGGAACAAGCCGCCGAACAGAGTCGCGGCGGGCAGCAATACCCGGTGATCGGAGCCCACTAGCAAACGCACCAGATGCGGCACTATAAGTCCGACGAAGCCGATGTTTCCGGCGATGGATACGGCAGTTGCGGTCAACACCGAAGCCAGCAAATAAACCAGCCACACCAATCGTTCAGTGGTTTCCCCCAGCAAGCGTGCCGTGGTTTCACCAATGGCCAGCACATTCAGGCTGCGTGCTGTGGCCAGGCACATCACGAAAGCGATCAGGAGCACCAAATAACTCCAGGCTGGAGCCCTGGCGTAGCCCAGGTCACCGATCAGCCAGAACAGCATCCCTCTCAGGCTGCTGTCGGAACCCAGTGCCAACACCAGGCTGATCAGGGCTGCCCAGCCCGACGCAGTGACGACACCGGTCAGGAGCAGCCGCGTGCTGCTCCACGGACCTTCACCTCTGGCCAGCCCGAAAACCAGCAGAATGGAAACCAGTGAACCCAGTAGGGCCAGTACGGGTATAAACGCCGCTGCAACACCGAGCGATATGCCTAGCAAGGCTGCAAATGCTGCTCCGCCAGACACGCCCAGTATGTAGGGGTCGGCCAGGGGATTGCGCAATAGCACCTGCATCAGGCAGCCCGAAAGGGACAACAATGCACCTACAACCCAGGCCGCTGCGGCTCGTGGCAATCGTAATCTCCAGATGACTTCTCCATGTTCGGATGCCGGATTGCGGATGGCGTCCCACCATTGGGACCAGCCCAGAGCCACAGAACCCAACAAAGTGGCGGCCAGGATCGCGACCGCTGTGAGTACCAGCAGTGATGGGAGCAGCAACCGTTGAATGGTTGTTGGCATCATTTTGAATAAACGATTAACATTCGGCAAAAGGAGCCAGCAAACTATCATCCTGTTTTCTGGCAAGCAAGAAGTGCCCCAGGCGTACCCGGACTTGAACAACAACCCATGATTGATCCTGATGGTTACAGGCCGAATGTCGGCATCATTTTATTGAATGAGGAACGACGGGTTTTCTGGGCACAACGCGCCAACAGTGATGGCTGGCAGTTTCCACAGGGCGGCATGAACACCGATGAAACGCCCATTGAAGCCATGTACCGCGAATTGCGGGAAGAAACCGGTTTGTTGCCCCGACACGTGGACCTGCTGGGCAGCACACCGGGATGGTTGCGTTACCGTTTACCCAAACGCTATCAGCGCAGCTACAGCAAACCTTTATGCGTAGGTCAGAAGCAGGTTTGGTTTCTGCTGCGTTTCCTGGCCGACGATAGCCACTTCCGTTTTGATTGTTGCGAACATCCCGAATTCAGTGCCTTTCGCTGGGTGGATTTCTGGTATCCAGCGGAAAATGTGATCACCTTCAAGCGCCGCGTTTATCGAAAGGCACTGTCCTTGTTGGAACCGTTGGCGATTGACAACCCTGCCGGCAGCTGACCTTGGGGTAGCTTGCTGCCTGATCAGGCTTTTTTATATTCCCTTGCGGGTTCAGAAATTGAATGATGTGCCAAGCGTGAACGTTCTCGGTTTCCCTGACCGCGCTCCATAGGGTTCGCGAGCCACGATCTCCAACTGATCCGTCAAATTTTCCACCAGGGCATACAACTTCCAGTCTGAATTGATTTGGTAGTGGGCTGAAGCGTCAAACAGCAGTGCCGATTCAACGCGTTCGAATTCGCCGCAGCTGGCCTGGGTGCAAATTGAATCGAGGTAATTGCTGCTGACGTAGAAAGACCACGGTCCGCTGATCATGCCAGCAGACAGCCACAGCTGGTTTTCGGCAATGTAGGGCACAGGATCCCCTTTTTCCACGACGCCGAAAAAGTCTGAAACAAAATTAGTCTGAAACTCGGGCTTCATCCAAGTATAGGTCAATTGCAGCGGAAACTCCCAGCCAGAGTCTGATTGCAGACGGGAATTGGCCGTCAACTCCAGGCCAGGGATGTGCACACCATCGCCATTGAAAGCACTGCCCGGCTCACAGTCACTGCCGGAAGAGTTGGTACACACTCCGACTAAATTTTCATAATCGTTATAGAAAAACATGGCTTCAAAACCGAATTCGTCCATCTGCTGGCGTATGCCCAATTCATAGTTGGTGCTTTCCTCGGGATTAACGCCGGGCTGGTTACCTGGGGTGGAAAAACCACGATGCACACCTGCAACCCATTGGGTATTTTCATTCATGGAGTAGATTACGCCCATGCCAGGCAACCAGATGTCCACCCGGTTCTCTCGCGAGTCACGGAAACTATTTGGATCGCGGCTGGACGGATTAGCGGTGTTGGTCAGGTAGCGGTTGCGTGACAGTTTGATGTTCTCGTATCGCAGGCCGGGCGTCAGCGTCCAGTCCCCCAGTTCGATGCGATCCTGGATATAGGCAGCCCAGGCTTCGGCAGTCTGGAATTCGTTTCCTGCATTTCCTTCCAGACCAAAGTTGCTCAGAATCAATTGACCCCCCAATTGCTGCCAGGTGTCATTCCGCTGTAGGCGATCTTCTTCGTCTTCGTGCAGGCGCACGCCGAATTGCAGGTCATGGCTTGCAGTGCCCGTTCTCAGCGTTGTGTTGGCAACAGCCTGAACACCTCGCGCGTAATATGTCCGTGAGTTATTGCGAATCTGGATAGCGCCAGCAGCTGAATCCGCACCATCCAGCAAGGCTTGCAGCGTTTCGGGGCTGAGGCCATTGAGGCTGGTACCCTGATTGATGGCATCAATCACGTTGACCCAGCCAGTGCCACTGAAATTTTGTGCCGAGGTGCTGCCGTTGAAATCCAGCGCTTCTGTCTTATACCAGGCTCGCTCGAAATCGTTGTCGTAAGCTGTGACGGTAAGACCTGTACCTTGCTGGCTCTCGATCCGCCAGCTCAGGGTGAGCTGGTCCGCTTCATTGTGCATTTCGTCAAATGCGGAAACGCCATACCGCCGCAAAGGCTGATTCTTGAAATCGGCGTCGGTGAGGCCGAGATAGCTCTGCTGTGAATCTTCTTCCGCATACACCAGCTTCACTTCCAATGATTGGTAGAAACTGGCGGCCGGGTCAGAGTAAACAGCGAACTTGGCCATGTAATCCTGCTTTTGTAGGCCGGTGGATTTCTTGCTGCGGTCAATTTCCTGGTAGCCATCCGATTGCCATTGATGGGTTTCAGCCAGATAACCCAAACGCTCCGTAGTGCCCCCATACCATCCGTTTACGCGCCAGGTGGAGTCGGATCCGTATTCCCCCTGCAAAAACCCCTGTTGACCGGAAGGAATGGGTGTTGAAACCAGATTGATCGCACCACCTACTGTATAAGGCCCCTGGGTGATGGAAGCTGGCCCTTTCAGAATTTCCACGGAACGGATCCGGCCAAAAGTCGGGAAGTAATAGGCAGCAGGCGCTGCGTAAGGAGCAGGTGCAATCAACACGCCGTCTTCCATCAGAGTGACGCGGCTACTGCGGTCCGTTGCGGTTCCGCGAATGCTGATGTTCGGGCGCAAGGCCCACCCATCCTCCAACTGAATCGAAATACCGGGAACGCGCCGTAAAGCCCTGGCCACGTCGCTATTTTTGTATTGATAGAGCTCTTCTGCCGAGATCACGCTGGCGCCACCGGCCACATCGCGCACCTGGTCTGCGGAGCCGAATATGGTGATGGGTTCCAGTTGGGCGCAATTGGGCCCGGATGCCTGCTTCGAGTTGCAATCGTCAGACCAGGTTATTGGTGAAAAGGTAAGGAGCAGGGTGGCCATCGGAATGGCGGAAAGGCGCAGCGTCATTTGTAGTATCCTAAATGAGAACGATTCTTGTTTTCGGATTCTAGCTGAGCCAAAGCTGATTGACAATCATTCTCATTTGGATTTATGATTTTATGACTCGTTGTCAAGCATCGGAGTTTGATCGATGTATATTTGCCTTTGTCATGGTGTGAACGAAACTACGATTCGTGAAGCAGTTAAGAATGGTTCACGTACCGTCAGGGAGCTCAGCTTCCAGACCGGTTGTGGTACCCAGTGCGGGAGTT
>JBGTHE010000437.1:0-4475 GCA_041746335.1 Lysobacterales bacterium
GCTGCTGGCCCACGCGATGCAGCCCGACGTGGTGCTGATGGACATCAACCTGCCGGGCCTGAGCGGGCTGGAAGCAATGGAGCGCCTGGCTGCAGACGCAGCCAGCGCACACATCCCGGTCATTGCGGTCAGCGCACTGGCGATGCGGCACGACATCGACAAAGGCTTGCAGGCCGGCTTCTTCCGCTATTTGAGCAAGCCGATCAGGTTTGAAGCACTCACCGAAGCACTGGACGCTGCCCTGGCCCTGGCCGACCCGCCCCAAAATGTCTGGGGTCAGAGTAAAAACTGACAGCAACCAGCGGCATTTTCCTAGGGTCTGCAAAAAGAAAGTAAACAAAATCCGTCGAAGAGGTCACCCACCGGGTCGGCGGAATGTTCCTAGGATTGCACCAGTACCGTTTCTTCACCCTGCGTGTTCCGCACCGAATACCGCAACTCTTCATCTTCCCAACCGGACTTGGCACCGCCGTGACGACCGTCGCGCGCTAAAGCAATGATGGCGCCATCAAATTGATAGCCCTTGGCGAGGATTCGCTGGATGGCCCGTTGGGAAGCTTCAGCCGGGGTAGCGCCTTCACGCATCAGCTCAACCGCATGATAGGTGGGCAGGAATCGCATCATGACGTCGCCGTTGCCGGTGGCGATAGCGGCTCCGACATCGTTGTCGCAATAAGCACCTGCGCCGGCAATCGGTGAATCGCCCACCCGACCGGGGATCTTCTGCGGCCGTCCGTTGGTCGAGCAGCCGACGCAGATGTTGCCCTGCGCATCTACCGCCATGGTGCCCACTGTGTCATGACCTTCGGGCTTGGTCGTTCCGCCGAGTGGTTCGGGGTCCCACGCGTCCGACGGCTTGCCTTTCGCGGCCCACTCTTCCCAAGCCTTGATGGACATCTCGTTGCTGAGCGAGGTTTCCTCGAAGCCCATGCGTACGGCGAACCGTGTGGCATCGTCGCCGACGATCAGCGAGTGCTGGGTTTTTTCCATGACTTTTCGGGCAACCGAGATGGCGAGCTTGACCCGCTTCAGGCACCCAACCGCCCCCACGTCGTGCGTCGGGCCCCACATCATCAAGGCATCCAGCGTGGGCTCACCTATCTCGTTGCTGACACCGCCGTAGCCAACCCAGAATTCGTCGGGCAGCAATTCAACGTGGTTGATGGCCGCCTCCACCGCATCAATGGCCAGTCCACCACGCGCCAGGATCGGCCAGCCTGCCGTGTTGGCTCCGGGGCCAAATTCCCAGCTGGTTAGAATTACTGGGCCGGCGGCGGCTGCGGCCCGCAAACCCGTGGCGTTTGCAGCCAGCGCCGTTGCTGCTGCGCCGAGGACAAAATTTCGGCGCGATATTCCTGCGAAATTGTTGTTGGAATTATTCATCGGGACTCCTGTCGTTGTGCAGATTGAAACCTATGAGGTCAGCATAACAAAAAATTCATGGCCCAATTATCCGGGCTTTCTTACACTGTGTTCCTGCTGGGTCAACCAGCATTCACAGCGGAGAAAAACCTGTGCGTATCCATGATCGATGGTCTGCCGGCAAGGCGGCCCGTAACGCCTGGCAACACCTGCCGGGTACCTACCTTTCCGAACTGCTGGCCGCGTCCGGGGCAGACGTGGTGACGCTCGATCTGCAGCACGGCATGATGGACCTTCCGGCGGCGCGGGATTCAATTCTAGCCATCGAGGCGCGTGGCGCAACGCCGTTTGCCCGCCTGCCGGGCCTGGACGCGATGTTAATTGGCAGCCTGCTCGATTCCGGGGCGGCGGGGCTGATTTGTCCGACGGTCGAAACCGGAGCGCAGGCGGAGGCGCTGGTTGCCGCCGCGCTTTATCCGCCGCGGGGCAGGCGGTCCTGCGGCCCGATGCGCGCCACTCTGGCCATGGGTGGCGATTATATCCGGGCGGTCCCGGATCTGATTCTGACTTTTGCGATGATCGAGACCGTGGCGGGGCTTGATGCGGTAGATGACATCGCAGCGACTGCAGACCTGACCGGTTTGTTCATCGGGCCAGGCGACCTGGGAATTTCGCTGGGAATTGGCCCGGCACAGGACCGGTCAGAGCCGGAAATCGTGGCGGCCATCGCCCGGGTCAGGACCGCGGCCCAACGGCATGGCAAGAGGCTGGGCATTCATGCTGCCTCGCCCGGCTACGCCGCGCGGATGGCCAATGAAGGCTTCGACCTGGTAACCATTTGCAGTGATGCGGAGTTGGTGGTGGCCGGGGTGAAAAACGCGATCGGGATGGTTAAATAGTACTGGTTAAGAGGGGATTTCGGAGTGGTGATCGTGAACTGTAGTGGATCATCCCTTGTAAAAGCACCCTTCCGGTTGCGCGGTACGAGTAGGGATACGCAAACTACAGATTTGCACTTTTGCGTTTCTGCGCCTACGCTGGGGTGAATTGGCAACCTACACAACACTGGAGTAGATTTGTGAAATCGAATCCAAAACTCATAGGCACGGCAATTGCCTTGCTGGCTTTCTTCGCCCTGCTGGCTTTGAGCGGTTCAGTTTTTGCAGCCAAACCCACCTGCGGGGACAACAAGTGTAGCGGCGGCGAAACCACCGCAAGTTGTCCGCTGGATTGTGGGGATCCACCCCCGCCCGCGGTGTGCGGCAACGATGTTTGCGAAGCTGCGGAGAGTTGCAGTAGTTGTGCGGCCGACTGTGGCATTTGTCCTCCACCCGGCGGTTGTAATAACGACGGCATCTGCAATGCTGGTGAAGATTGCAGCAGTTGCGCGGACTGCCCCGGCCAAACCGGCGGGAAGCCGTCCAGCCGTTACTGTTGTGGGCTTGATACCTGCAGCACCAATCGGTGCGGTGCCAATGCCTGCACCCCGGCACCGGTATGCGGCAATTTCCTGCTGGATTACAACGAAGAGTGTGATGACGGCAACCTCAATGCAGGTGACGGTTGCGATGCGTTCTGCAAGTTCGAAGTGGTGCAAAGTTCCGTTCCTTTGAATCAGTTCAATATTGGCGATTCAATAGGCGAAGCCGAGGCGGCCAATGGCACCATAGGATCCATCAACCACCAGACGGTGTGGTCCACAGGTTACAACGGCAGCGACAGCGTCAACACTTTGAACGAGCGCTTTGAGGCCAGCGACGCTGGGGGCTACTACGAAAACAATGCCACCCGCGACGGCGCTTTCAACAAAGCCATTAGTGGTTCAGTGATGGCGGATTTCGCACCCCAAGCCCAGGCTGTGGCCGCTTCCATGACCAGTGTTCCGCAGGGCACTGCGGGTATGGTTACCGTGCTGCTCGGCAACAACGATGTATGCGCCGACACGATGGCAGGGATGACCAACCCCGCCGAATTCGAAGGCCAGTACCGTGCCGGGCTCGACATTCTGGCCAATTCACCCTTTTCATCCACGCTGAACCTCCAGGTGGCCAGCATCCCGGACATTTACTGGCTGTGGAATGCCAAGCGCACCGACTTTGTCTGCAATGTGTTCATCTGGCCCTTTGTGCCCTGCCAGAATCTGCTAGCAAATTCAGGCGATGATTGCGCCAGCAGTGCTTCCCGCGAAGACCCCGATACGATTTACCCCGGCGATGGCGCCAACTGCCAGCGCCGCAAAAACTTCCATGCTGCTATCCGGGACGTCTACAACCCGATACTTGAAGACGTGTTGGCCGAATACCAGGGAAACGGGAAATTACAGAACGCCGAGTTTGTGGATGTGTTTGATCTCAAGTTCGATTCACAGCACGTTAACAATGGGGACTGCTTCCATCCAAGCACGGCCGGCCACGCATTGTTGGCGGAAAAGCAATGGTGCCGCTCGAAGTATGGTGCCGACGATCCGGGGTGTACGCCATGAATACCTTCAACTTGTTTGAGAGTTTGACCCGCTGGGCAGTGTTGGCCCCGTTGGCTTTGTTGCTCGCCGTAGGAACAGTGTCCAGTGTGCATGCCGAGGGTTTCAGGACGGCAGCCGGCGGGATGAAGGTCAAAGACCTGAAAGTGGGAACTGGTGAGGCTGCTGCCGAAGGCATGGTAGTTACCATTCACTTCATCGGCTGGCTGGACGATGCAGGAGCGCAGGGTCGCGAAATTTACAACTCACGCAACCGCGGTGAACCCGTGTCATTCGTGGTCGGCACCGACAATGTCATGCCAGCCTGGAATGAGGGCGTGAAAGGCATGCAGGTTGGTGGCCGCCGTATGCTGCTGGTTCCACCCGGTATGGCGTTTGGCAACCGCTCCATTAACGATGTGATCCCGGCCAATGCCGCGATGCGGATGACGCTGGAACTGACCAGCCTGGAGTAAGGCGGCGCTGTTTATCCCTACATAGCGATTCGCACACTCAGTGGGGCGGCACTTGCGGCAAGTGCTCGCGCAGCCAGGTGAGCGTCCTGTCCCTGACCTGGTCCTTGCCGAGCTCGTTGAACATTTCGTGGTAGAACCCTTCCCAGGTCACCTGTTCGACGAGCCCGGCCGGGGCGCCC
>JBGTHE010000438.1:0-9020 GCA_041746335.1 Lysobacterales bacterium
GTCGCTGCTTCACAGGGGGCCTACAATGAAAGTTATCCAGATAAATTACAACCGTGGAATTACTGTTTTGGAATTGCTGATCGGCTTGGCATTTTTGTTGATCCTGGCTGCATTCATTGCACCCAATCTGCAGAAAGACTCCGGGCGCAAGGAAATGAATCAGGTGGTGGCAGATTTCAACCAGCATCTGGAAATGGCCCGATTCGCGGCACTCCGGCTGGAAAAAGAAATTGAGATCGATTTCCGCCAGGGTCTTCGCGACAGGAACCACTCCATCAGTTTCATCGTGCCCGACGAATCGAATCCTGACCCTGTGCTCAAGGAATATGTGCTGCCGGAAAACATACGCATGTTCAGCCCCCAAAAAGGTCTGAGCATCAACAGCTCCGGTCAGGTTGAACTGGCGGTACCAATTGAATTGAAATCAGAAAGCAACAGCCTGCTCAACGAGCGCTTTCTGGTGGAATAGGCCAGTATCTGTGGCCTGAAAACTCGCCGCGCAATCTGAAATTCTGGTTTTTGAATAATCCAGCTCCCGCTGGATTTTTCGCGTTTTATTGGTAAATTTGCCCGCTATTCGTCTGGCGCCAACTCGATTTCCAGGCCATCGTGCTGTTCTCGCAGTTCCAGTTGGCAACTGAGCCGGGAGCCCGACCTGAAGCCATCCAGAAACTCCAGCAATTCTTCTTCGTCCATCTCACGGCGGGGAAATTTATCCAGCCAGGCCGGATCGACATAAACATGGCAAGTGGCACAGGAGCACATCCCACCGCAGATGGCAGCTACCCCCCAATCGAATTCACGCAGGACTTCCATCAACTTGTCATTGGGATGCCCCTGCACCTGGTGGAGCTTCCCGTCGCGATCGGTCACATTTATTTTTATCAAAGCAATTCCTTTAAATTTCTTGAATGATCTGCCAGAACATTTTCGTTGATTGACGTGCGGTTGCCAATCAGTTGACGCCCGACCATGTAATCCCTGGGTGCATTAATTGATTGTACCGCGTGGACCGTTTTACCCTGCAGGGTAAAATAACTGAAACCTCCGGTATCGGGGTGCTCCCGACGCACCAGGGTATCTCCCGCCCTTGGTATACCTGCCATCTGCAAGCGCCGGTCGTATTGCTCCGACCAGAACCAGGGTGTTTCGGTATAGCTTTGTGATCCGCCCAGCAGATTGGCTGCTACGACTTTGCCCTGACTGACCGCATTCTGCACTGATTCCAACACCTGCCAGCCTTCCAGCAACGGATGCTTCAGCTCTGCAATGTCACCCGCGGCGTAAATATTATCAATGCTGGTGCGGCAATATTCATCGACTTTGACACCCCGATGGGTGGCGACACCCGAATCCCCTAACCAGGCGATATCCGGCTGAACCCCGACACCTACCATCACCAGATCAACAGGAATCAATTCGCCAGTGGACAGCTCCACACTTTGCACTTTGTCATTGCCATGAATCTGCTTCACGCCGGTGCCCAGTAGAATTCGAACACCTTGCTGCTCGTGGCACTCGCGCAAATAAGCTGCTATTCCCGGAACAGCAGAGCGTTTCATGATTTCATCCTGTGCTTCTATCACTGTCACTTCACAACCCAGACTGCGGGCAGAAGCAGCAACCTCCATTCCAATATAACCAGCCCCAACCACGGCTAGTCGTACACCCGGCTGCAGTCGACCGCTCAACTCAAGGGCTTCATCCAGATCACGTAAATAGTAAACTCCAGCAAAATTGGCACCGGGCACTGACAGTCTGTTCAGCCTGGAACCCGTACAGATGGCCAAGCCACTGTACGGCCAGACACGGTTATCGCTGAGTCTGATCTGTTGCTGTGCCGAATTGAGCGATAAGGCCGAAATTCCCTGCAGCAGTTGAATTTGGTGTTGTTCGTAAAATTCCAGATGGCGAAGCTGGCAACGTTCAGCCGCCCACTCCTTTTTTAGAACCTGTTTCGACAAGGGTGGGCGTTGGTAAGGCACATGAATTTCCTTACCAACCAGCAAAAGTTCGCCATCAAAACCACCCTGACGCAAACTTATGGCAACTTGCACTCCGGCCTGACCTGCGCCGAGTATGATGAATCTGTTAATCATGCAAAGATTTTTCCGTGCTGAAAAAATAAGGATGTATACCGTCGAAAATTCCCTGAAGTGGAAGCAGAGTTGTTGGATATTCGGAAAGATACATGAAGTACACTCAGCAGATTATCATTTAACGGCAGGATTACTGATGCTCAAGCGCTCAAACCGTAATCTCATCTTGGGTTTTGCTATTGTTGTGATGAGTGCCGCTGTAGGCGTAGCTTGCATGCAGACCGCGCCAGAGCCACGAGTCACCGAAGCAGCTCAACAGCAATTCATGCATTCCTTCCGCCCTTATTGCGGTCAGGCTTATGCTGCAAAAATTGTCGAGGATAGCCAGCCCAGCCCTGCCTGGGACCATCCTTTGGTAGTGCATATCCGGGACTGTGAGGATGCGGTGATCCGCATGCCATTGCATGTAGGTGAAGACCGTTCGCGCACCTGGGTGCTGACTCTGCATCAGGATTTCATTGATTTTCAGCACTTCCATCTACATGAGGACGGTAGCCCGGACACCGTTTCGCCCTATGGCGGTAAGACGATTGATGCCGGAACCAGCACCCTGCAGAGCTTTCCGGCAGATCCGGCCAGCCAAGCCCTATTTCTCACCAACGGTCTGGATGTTTCGGTGAATAATGTCTGGATCTTAGACTTTCCAGATGAGCACACCCTGCGTTATCGGCTGACCCGACCTGGGCGATTGTTCGAAGTGCATACCGATCTTCGCCAACCGATTGCAATTCCACCACCTGCCTGGGGTTACGAGCCTTGATCGTGACAGCTGGCTAGCTGAGCGAGCTGTAGGAAATAAAATCGACGGTGTCGCCGTGTCGAATATCCTCACCGATCGGCTGCCGTACCAGACCATCACTCATACTAGCCGAAGTCAGCACGCCGCTGCTTTGGCTGGCAAATAATTCCACGCCTGCCTGGGTCTGACGAACACGCAAATAATCTTCACGATTGCTACCCGCTTTATCAAACAGCGCCTTGACCTTACTCACTGCCGAAGGCCCCGTATTCATACCCTGACAGGCCAGGAGGAAAGGCCGGGCTATGATCAGCAAGGTGACGAAGACCGATACCGGATTACCCGGCAGGCCGAGGAAGGGCTTTCCGGCAACCGTACCCGAAGCAAATGGTTTGCCGGGCTTAATGGCAATGCGCCATAAATCCAGAGAACCCAGCTGTTCGACGATGGATTTGACGTGATCCTCTTCGCCCACTGAAACGCCCCCTGAACTGATAATTACATCGGCCTGGTCTGCGGCCTGGATCAACAGGCTCCGGATTCGCTCTGGCTGATCCGGCGCAATGCCCAGATCGAACACTGCAAAGCCCCAGCCCTGCAGCAAACCCATCATGGTGTAGCGATTGGAGTTGTAAATCTGGCCCGGGCCCAGCGGCTGCCCAGGCTCAACCAGCTCATCACCCGTAGACAGCAAGGCTACTTTCAGTCGACGGTACACTTGCACTTTGACCAGGCCTTGCGCCGCCAGCAATCCCAAATCCTGGGCACGCAGCCGCTGACCGGTTTGCAGCAAGCACTGTCCCACTGCAACGTCCTGTCCGCGCGGCCGAACATTGGAACCACGTTCGGGCAACTCGCGAATGCGAATCTGCTCTGCGTTCGCATCGCAATCTTCCTGCATTGCCACAGTGTCGGCGCCCGCTGGAATTTCTGCACCGGTAAAAATCCGCGCCGCAGTGCCCTTCTGCAAAGGCTTGGGGCTATGTCCTGCCGCGATCCGCTGGCTGATCAGCAGGGGCTTGCCTCTGGCGCCTGCCTGGCTGCCGGATATGACGTCATCAAAGCAAAAGGCGTAGCCGTCCATGGCACTGTTGGCAGCGGGTGGTACATCCATAACAGCATGTCGATCCTGTGCCAGCACCCTGCCAAGCGCAGCGGATAAGGCAACTTCTTCGCTGGGCAATGCAGGCTTGGGTGCTGCCATAAGCCGAGCAAGGGCTTCCGTTACTGTGAGCATGCGATTATCCCAAACAGGCCCGCAAGCCGAGCAAGATCAGGCACATTCGGTAGTTCCCGCTCGAGTCAGGCCAACGAAATTACAGGGCTTGTGCCGCGAATCCAGTTGCTCCACTAAAATGCCCTTCCAGCCGGTGCGGCAGGCACCAGTAGAGCCGGGCAGACAGAAAACCAACGTCCGGTTGGCCAGACCTGCAAAGCAGCGCGATTGCACCGTGGATGAACCAATTTCTGCAAAAGAAAGTTGCCGAAAAAGCTCCCCAAAACCTTCAATGTGTTGATCGAACAAAGGTTGCAACGCTTCCGGCGTTGAATCGCGTTGGGTAAAGCCCGTACCACCGGTGGTAATGATCACGTGTATGGATGGATCCGCAATCCATTCGGATACCACCGCACGCATGCGGTATACATCGTCGGGAATCAACTCCCGGGCAGCCAGTTTGTGACCGGCTTCCCCCAGCAGGCTTGTCAGGGCATCTCCAGAAGTATCCGTTTCCGGGGTGCGCGTATCAGACAGGGTCAGTACAGCGATGTTGAGGGAAATGAAGTCGGCTACGGCGGGCATAGGGGAGTTCCTGTCGGTTCAAAAAATGCTGAGGTTTCCGGCAAGGCACCGGATCAATTTCATCATGATATGGACGCTGTGCGCGGGTCAAGCAAACCAGTGTCCTGTCACGTATCTTATGGCGCATTCAGCGAGGCAAGAAGCGGCCAGCTGCCAGGCGCGCGAGCGCAGGACTAGCCGTGCTAATTCAAGCGAGCGCAACAACGCAGATGACCGCTTATTGCCTCGCCCGGAGGGAGCCCCGCATACGCGCCAATGCTGCGTTGCAGTCCTTGGCAAGGGCATGCCATTCCCTGCGGACTGCGTCTTGCCTTGACGCGTATGCGGGGCTCTGAATGCGTCATAAGATACGTGACAGCACACTAGCAGCTTCCGCAAGGTCTTGCGGACTATTGATGTTGAAAAAAGGCGAAGGTTGCTGTTCTTGCCACGGCAATACGGCTGGGGATTGGGTGTGCAAGAATTCCTTCAAACCCTTCTGGCCTTGCCGCATCACAGCTTTACGCAAGTCAGGCAAGACCTCGCGATGCCAGAGTGAAAAGGTCGGCTGCCATTGGCCCTTATAGCTCACCAGGGCAGTGACGCTTTGCTTAGCTGTTGCCAGTTCCAACAGCTGCTCTGCAAGGTTCAATGGGAGGAAAGGCGAATCGCATGGCGCCAGCAACAGCCATTCAGGCTGCCCGTGCAGGTACTCCATCGCTCCCAACACTCCACCCAAAGGACCGTTACTGCCAGCTTGCACGTCGGCAATCTGAGGCAGACCAAAGTCTTCCCATACTGCGCTCCGCTCTTCGACCGAAAGATACAGGCTGCTGCATTGGGGCTGAAGCCGCTCTATGACATGGCTGATCAAAGGTTTGCCCGCCAAATGCTGCAACGCCTTATTATTGCCCCCCATGCGTCGGGAACGGCCACCGGCCAGCACCACACCACAGGGATTTAATAGTTGGGTTTTAATGATTGGGTTTTGATAATGGCGTTTTTAAAACAGGCCTTTTTGAAATTCATGCAGTCAGTCGTTGCGCGGCCTGCAAGGCCAGATCGTCCAACCCCATGCCGCCTTCGGCCACATGACGAATCATCTGCTGCCGCAATGAAGGTGCCCAGAACCTCTGCAGGTGGCTGACCGTACGTTCAACCCCATCTTCGTGAAAGCTGAAATTGGCCGCAATCTGGTTGGCCATCTTCACCAGGGTTTGCAGTTCATCATGGCTACTGGATGACATAGAACCGATCAATCCGGAATTCGTTGTTCGAAAGTATAGACATTGTGCCTGCCAGGACGGGCGAATCCCACCAGACTAAGGCCGCAACGCTCGGCGAATTCTATGGCCAGTGTGGTCGGGGCGGACACTGCCACCAATAACTGGACGCCCATGCTGGCGGCTTTATAAACCATCTCATAACTGGCACGACTGGAAATCAACAGAAATCCTGCAGCCGGGTCAAAGGGTTGCTTGGCCAAAGCACCAAGCAATTTATCCAGCGCATTGTGCCGTCCCACATCTTCACGCAATAAAAGGATTTCACCTTGCGGATTGCACCAGGCTGCAGCATGCGTTGCACCGGTCAGTGATTGCAGAGGCTGATGTTGCTGCAAGTTCTTCAAAGCCCTCTGCACACTGGCATGGCCGATTCGCAGAGTGTCGCTGACCGGCTGCGGGTAACGAAGCGCTTGCTCGATGCGCTCGGCACCGCATAATCCACAACCAGTGCGACCAGTGAGATTGCGCCGTTGGGTTGCAAGACGATCGAACCATTCTTCAGGAATCGTCATGGCTACTTCCAGACCGCCTTCCCGTGGCAGGACGCGTATCGAAAGCAACTCAGCAGCTGAAGGAATAATGCCTTCGGTCAGACTGAAACCCAGCGCAAAATCCTCCAGGTCAGCGGGCGTCACCATCATGACCACATGCGACAGGCGGTTATAGGTCAAAGCTACCGGTACTTCCGTGGCGATGTGGTCGAGGCCGCTTCGCTGGCCCTGATCCTGCCAATTTTTTACTTCCACCTGGCGCGACTGACTCATGATCTCAGGCCTGTGTGGAGGAGGAATAGCCTGGCGTTCAGCTCGGGACTCAAACCCGGGCCTGCTCCAGTAACTCTTCCTGCTTCTCGGCAAAGGCGCGATATTCTTTCTGCCACTCGGATTGCTCTGTGACGCGCGTGACCTGGACCGCAGTGACCTTGTACTCAGGGCAATTGGTCGCCCAGTCGGAATTGTCCGTGGTGATTACATTGGCGCCGCTGAAGGGGAAGTGGAAAGTGGTATACACCACGCCGGGTTGTACCTTGTCGGTGATCACCGCACGCAACACCGTTTCACCGGCACGGCTGCTGATGCCACACCAGTCACCGGCATTGATACCCCTTTCCTCAGCATCAAAGGGATGCAGTTCCAGCACATCTTCGGAGTAGAACTCGGAATTGGCCGTGCGGCGGGTTTGCGCACCTACATTGTATTGCGACAGTATGCGGCCGGTTGTCAGTAACAGCGGGAAGCGGCGTGTGGTGCGCTCGTCGGTGGGAACGAAACCCGTGATGGCGAAATAACCTTTGCCACGCACAAACTCATCAATGTGCATGGTGGGTGTCCCATCCGGAGCGTCATCATTGCAAGGCCATTGTATGCTGCCGAGCTTGTCCAGCTTTTCATAGCTCACGCCTTTAAAGGTAGGTGTGAGACGCGCAATCTCATCCATGATTTCTGAAGGGTGCGAATAATTCATCGGATAACCCATGGCGTTGCTGAGCAACTGCGTCACTTCCCAGTCGGCATAGCCGGGCAAAGGTTCGATGGCTTTGCGCACTGGCGAAATGCGCCGTTCGGCATTGGTAAAGGTGCCATCTTTTTCCAGGAAGGAAGTACCTGGCAGGAATACATGCGCAAAACGCGCGGTTTCATTGAGGAATATGTCCTGCACGATCAGGCAATCCAGCGAGCGCAGGGCATGCTCCACATGCTGGGTATTCGGATCCGACTGGGCAACATCTTCACCCTGGCAATAAAGCCCCCGGAAGCGGCCGCTGATCGACGCATCAAACATATTGGGAATGCGCAACCCCGGCTCGGACTGCAGGCTGACTTTCCACTCCCCTTCAAATAGCGCTCGTACACCCGGGTCGGACACATGGCGATACCCCGGCAGCTCGTGCGGGAAGGAACCCATGTCACAAGAACCTTGAACGTTGTTTTGGCCGCGTAGAGGATTCACTCCCACACCTTCACGGCCCAGATTGCCGGTCAGCATTGCCAGATTGGCAATGCCCATCACGGTGGTTGAACCCTGGCTGTGCTCTGATACACCTAATCCGTAGTAAATCGCTGAATTGGGGCCAGCCGCGAACAAACGCGCTGCCGCGCGTAATTCGCTGGCTGGAATGCCGGTAGCGCGTTCGGTAATCTCTGGCGAGTTGTCCTCACGCAGAATGAATTTGCGCCATTGCTGATAGGCCTGGTCTTCACAGCGTTGGGCGATGTAATCTTTGGCCTCCAGGCCTTCGCTGACAATCACATGCGCCATGGCGTTGATGAAAGCCACATTGCCGCCCGGTTTCAGCGACAGGTGATGGGTGGCCTTTACATGAGCACCCGATACCAGCTCAATGCGGCGTGGATCTACCACGATGAGCTTCGCGCCTTCGCGCAACCGGCGCTTCAGGCGCGAGGCAAACACTGGATGTGCATCCGTGGGATTGGCGCCCATCAACATAATCACATCAGAATGAGCCACAGAATTGAACGCTTGCGTACCCGCCGATTCCCCCAGAGTGGTCTTGAGCCCGTAACCGGTTGGCGAATGACAAACCCGCGCACACGTGTCAACGTTGTTGTTACCGAACGCAGCACGCACCATCTTCTGCACCAAATAGGTTTCTTCATTGGTGCAACGGGAGGACGTAATACCGCCGATGCTGTCCGGCCCGTATTGATCCTGGATAGAACGCAATCGGTCCGCCGCAAACTGGACAGCCTCCTCCCAACTCACTTCCTGCCACGGGTCGTTGATATTGTTGCGTATCATCGGTTTGGTAATTCTATCGGCATGGGTGGCATAGCCGAAAGCAAAGCGACCCTTGATGCAGGCATGACCTTCATTGGCCTGACCTTCCTTGTTGGGGATCATGCGCACCACGGTATCCCGGCCGTTCGCATCGGGTTTGATCTCAGCATGGAAAGAGCAGCCCACCCCGCAGTAGGCGCAGGTAGTGGTCACACTGCGTTCCGGCATCCCGAGTTCCAGTACCGATTTTTCAGTTAACGCGGTCGTGGGGCAGGCATTCACGCAGGCACCGCAGGATACACACTCAGAATCCATGAAGTCCTGGTTCTGGCCCGCAGTAATCTTTGACTCAAAGCCGCGCCCATTCACCGTCAGGG
>JBGTHE010000439.1:0-3629 GCA_041746335.1 Lysobacterales bacterium
GCAGCAATGTGATCCGCATACTGACGCCTCTGACCATCCCCTATGAACATCTGGATGAGGGCCTGGCATTGCTCGCCGGCAGTTATTCTGCCTGTGCCTGATCCTGATCCTATGCCTGATCCGGTCCCTGACTTGGCCATAGCACGTGAATGTAAACGGTAAACCCTGCCGCTCCATTCAGCTCGCGGAGAACGGCTGGTCGGTGGATATCATCGACCAGACTTATCTGCCGCACGAATTCCGCTGGCGCCGTCTGCAAACTGTGGAAGACGCTGCTGAGGCCATCCGCTTCATGCGGGTGCGTGGCGCTCCTCTGATTGGGGCCACGGCCGCTTACGGTGTCGCTCTGGCGATGCGCCAGCATGCCGCTGACAGCCATCTGCAACAAGTGCACGAAGCATTGCTGGCCACGCGACCTACGGCTGTAAACTTGCGTTGGGCATTACAAAGGATGAGGCAAGTCTTGATCGATTTGCCACCCGAGGAACGCGTGGCCGCAGCTTATGCCGAAGCAGCGACGCTGTGCGACGAAGATGTGCAGATCAACAACAGCATTGGTCAACATGGCCTGGCAATTTTCAAAGAAATCGCAGCAAGAAAACCTCGCAAGCAATTGAATGTATTAACTCATTGTAATGCGGGATGGTTGGCCACGGTAGATTGGGGTACCGCCCTGGCGCCCATTTATCTGGCACATGATTCAGGAATACAAATTCATGTATGGGTAGACGAAACGCGGCCTCGCAACCAGGGTGCGGCTTTGACTGCCTGGGAGCTGGCAGCCCACGGTGTGCCGCATGACGTGATCGTGGACAATGCTGGCGGACATTTGATGCAGCATGGTGAGGTCGATCTATGCATCACGGGTACCGATCGCACAACCCGCACTGGCGATGTCTGCAACAAGATCGGTACCTACCTCAAAGCGCTGGCCGCACACGACAATGGAGTACCCTTCTACGTGGCTTTGCCGGGGCCGACGATTGATTGGACCATCAGCGATGGTCTGGCATCCATCCCCATTGAAGAGCGTGAATCATTTGAAGTCACCCATGTCAGCGGTTTGAATGAGCAGGGGAGAGTTGAATCGGTGGCCATTACTGCAGCGCATATTTCCGCGCGCAATTTTGCGTTTGATGTAACCCCAGCCCGGCTGGTCACCGGCCTGATTACCGAACGCGGTGTCTGTCCGGCCAGCGAAGCCGGATTGCTGGGCTTATATCCAGAGATGAAATAACCAGTGCACGACTTGCAGCAACGCCAGCAATTAATTGCCACCGCCATAGCCATGAACGACAGTGGCATCAATGTGGGTACCACTGGCAACCTCAGCCTGCGCGCGGAGCAGGGCATGTGGATTACCCCGTCGCGCATTCCCTATGCCGCCTTGCAGCCAGAAGATATTGTTCTCGTGCAAATGGATGGCAGCTGGCCCGAGAGACAAACGCCCTCCAGTGAGTGGCGCTTCCACCGCGATATTTACCAACATCGCCCTGATGCGCAAGCCATTGTTCATGCACACCCGGTGTATTGCTCGGCTCTAGCCAGTTTGCACCGCTCGATTCCGGCTTTTCACTACATGGTGGCGGTGGCCGGAGGCAAGGATATCCGTTGCTGCGCTTATGAAACCTACGGCACCCAGGAATTATCCGATCGGGTGATCGCCGCTCTGGTCGATCGCAAAGCCTGTTTGATGGCCAACCATGGAGTGGTCTGCCTCGAACGTGATTTACCCCGCGCGTTGGCTCTGGCTGTGGAGGTGGAAAACCTGGCACGCACTTATTGCCAGGCACTCAGTATCGGCGAGCCCTTCATTCTGGATGATGCGGAAATGCAGCTTGTGATTGCCAAGCTGGGTGGTCGCGGTAATAACGCATGATTGGTCAGGCGTGAGTAGGGCGTGAGTTTATTTCAATTCTTCAGCGCCATGGTTTTGGCTCACCGCGCTGACGTTGCACCGCAATACGCTGATTTTTGCCAGCGAATACGCCAACCTGGTAAAGGCTTTCTCGCGCCAGAGCTTGTCCTTCTGAACCCTTCCAACTCTTGCGAAACAGACGCTTGATGGCATTCACAGCATCCGGTGATCGGTCCGTAAGTGTTAAAGCCAGCTCCTGACTGGCTGCCACCACATCTTCACAAATTGTAGTCACCAGACCCAGCTCATAAGCCTGTTGTGCAGACAATATCTCCGCCGTCATCGCCAGCCGCATGGCCTGGTCGCGCGGCATCAATTCGCGCAAGGCCAGGGTACCTCCCATATCGGGAATCATGCCCCATCTGGCTTCCATGATGGAGAGCTTTGTTTCTGCATGCACCAGGCGGAAATCAGCGCCCAGCGCGATCTGTAGTCCGCCACCCAAACAATTGCCCTGAATAGCGGCAATCACCGGGACACGAAGTCGCCGCCAGCCCACGCTGACTTTCTGCGCCAGGTTTGGATTCCAGGGCCAGAGTTTCCATAACAGCTGGAGAGGGCTACTGCGTTTGCTGAACACGGATTTGAGGTCCAGCCCGCTGCAGAAATCGACACCGTCCCCGCCCAATATCACCGCCCGCACATCTTTGCGTTTCGCTATCGCTTTTTGCGCATCAACGATGGCGCGGAACATGTCCAGGTCCAGCGCATTGCGCTTGTCCGCACGTGCCAGCTGCACGCGGGCAATTCCGTCTTTGATTTCCAGCGTTACGCGCTGGCGAAAATGAATCATGACTATTCAGCTCCTGCCTTTCGGGTCGCGCCTTTTGGGTCCCGCCTTTTGGGCTTCTGTCGCCTAGCTTATCAGCACGTTGGTTCTCTATACTGGGCCAGCACAAAACCGGAGTTGCGAATGATCAGCAAGTTGCCGAATGCCGGTACCACCATCTTCACCGTCATGTCGAAAATGGCACAGGACGAAGGTGCTATCAATCTGGCGCAGGGCTTCCCGGATTTTGACGGACCTGCGGCTTTGCGCGAGCGCGTCTGCTGGCATATGAGCCATGGTCACAACCAATATTCACCACTGGCCGGAGTGCCTGAGTTACGTGAACAGATTGCCGTCAAAGTGTTGAATCTGTATGGCAGAAGCGTGGATCCGGCTCGTGAGATTACTGTGACGCCGGGTGCCACTGAAGCCTTGTACTGTGCGATCACCGCGATGGTTCACCCCGGTGACGAGGTGATTGTGTTTGACCCGGCTTACGATACCTACGAACCAGCAGTCACGCTCAACGGGGGATTTTGCAGACACATTCCCATGGCTTATCCGGATTTCCGCATTGATTGGCAACAGGTGCGTGCCACAGTGAATGCACGCACCCGGATGATCATTCTCAATACGCCACATAATCCTTCTGGCAGTTGCCTCAATGAAACCGATTTCGCCGAGCTGCGTGAAATCGTTCGCGAGCGGGACATTTACATCCTCTCAGATGAAGTCTACGAGCACATTGTTTTTGACCAGCTGCCGCACCTCAGCCTGCTGTCCTGTGACGAGCTGGCGGCACGCAGCTTTGTGGTGTTCTCCTTTGGCAAAACTTATCACGCCACTGGTTGGCGGGTGGGGTATTGCGTGGCGCCGGCAAAGCTCATGACCGAGTTCCTGAAAATCCACCAATTCATCAACTTCAGTACCAATGCACCCATG
>JBGTHE010000440.1:0-2075 GCA_041746335.1 Lysobacterales bacterium
AGCCGGATTTCGAGCTCATCCTTCAATCGGTGCAGAAAGCGAACATCGGACGCGGCATATTCCCGCTGGGCCTCGCTCAGTTCGGGATTTCCCCAATCGCTGGATTGCTGCTGCTTTGAAATATCCTGGCCGAGCAGTTCACGAACAAGTTCCTTCAGTCCGTGGCGATCCGTGTAGGTGCGGATAAGCCGCGAAGCAATTTTCGTACAGAATACTGGGGCTGCCGTAACACCAAGATAATGTTCGATGGCAGCAAGATCAAAGCGCGCGAAATGATACAGCTTCACCCGGTCGGGGTCCGACAAAATGGCGCGGAGATTGGGAGCGGCATAGTCACTATCAGGACCGAAGCGCACAAGATGCTCATCACCCTGGCCGTCTGATATCTGAAGCAGACACAACCGGTCGCGTGGTGTTTGGAGCCCCATCGTTTCTGTATCCACGGCAACGGCACCTTCGCCCAAAATACCTGTAGGAAGATCTTCTTCATGAAAAAAAACTGCCATTATTATTTGCCTGTCTATTTTATCTCTGGGCCAACTTCATTTTTGCAACCGCGGGATCAGCATGACACTTTATTTGGCTTTTGGTTTTGAACCTGGGCCAGTTCTCCGACTGCGAAAATTGACAGTGCCGCATCACTGGATATGCTGTGTGGCGCAGGCAGACGCAAACAGCAAGTTTAGTTTGGACATCGAACCGCATGAGCCTTACGCGCAGAGCAAAGAGGATTTGACGCTATGGCAGAGAAAATACCTGAACCCGTTGGTCCCGGTTTCGATCTAAACAAGGCAACCATAGTCTCGCTTTTGTATATTGCCGGATTTGTTGTGGGTATAACCGGCTTGGCAGGTTTTATTCTCGCATTGGTATGGAAGGACGAGGTCACCGGGACCTGGGAAGAGAGCCATCTGCAATTTCATGTGATGACATTCGTCATCGGAGTGGTGGTCGGAATAATTGGCGGCATTCTCTCTTTTGTTTTGATCGGAATTCCGATTCTGCTGGCATTAGCAGTCTGGATATTGGTCCGTTCGGTAGTAGCATTGCTGAAGGCGCAGAAACATGAGCCGATTGCTGATCCGAAAACCTGGCTTTTCTGAACAGCGGTGCCTGAACATCAGTTTCGGCCGGACTGTTACCAAAACGCCGAATTCATTCGCTTATTCCTCTATTTTTCTATATAGTTGGGCCGCGCGGCAATGGGATTCGCGCAAAACAATGCTCCGGAAATCGTCCGCTGTGACATTGGTATTACTGGGTAGGACGAATTGAAAGTGACGATTTAAGAATGGGTTTTGACAGAAACCGGCGAGGTAGAGGCCGGGACAAGCGCGACGGCTTCGGTGACGAAAACTTCGATGGATATCAAGGTGACAACGGTCCGCCCGTAGAAAGATACACGCGGCCGGACAATGATTCGGGCGGTGCCAGACGCAGCGGCGGCATGCCGGATCAAGTTGTCGGCGAAAGCACCGGAACCGTAAAGTTTTTCAATGCCCAAAAGGGGTTTGGCTTCATCGTACAAGATGGTGGCGGCGAAGACGTTTTTGTCCATATAAGCCAGGTCGAGCGCGCGGGGCTGAAAGGTCTCGCAGAAGGTCAGACCTTGCGGTTTTCGCTGGTTGATCGTGGCGGAAAAGTTTCCGCTTCGGACATCCAGATCGAAGGAGACCTTATTGAGGTTCCGGATAATGCCGCCCCCCGTGAGGATCGCGGCGGTGGCGGTGCCCCTCGCAGAGAACTTACCGGCGAAAAGGCCACTGGTACCGTAAAATTTTTCAACGGCAGCAAAGGCTTCGGTTTCATTCAACGTGATGATGGACAACCGGATGCTTTTGTTCATATTTCAGCTGTCGAACGCGCCGGAATGCGTGGGCTGGAAGAAGGCGACAAGCTTGAATTCGAACTGGAAGTAGACCAGCGCGGAAAGACCGCAGCGGTCAATTTGGTCGCAAAATAACGGGTAAGACCATATCCAATATCGTGAGTGGCGGGCCTTTTGGCCCGCTATTTTTTTGCGCTCTGGCCGCAGATTGAAACAACCTAATCAAACGGTCACAAAAAAGCCCGCC
>JBGTHE010000441.1:0-5119 GCA_041746335.1 Lysobacterales bacterium
AATCTTCACTCAGGGTCATGCTGTGGCTTTCGGCTGCATCTGGCTTGCTTTGATGGTGATTTCTGCCGACCGGCTGGTCCGCGCCCGCTGGCAAAACAAAATCTTGCCTTAGAAAACAGAGGTGGGGTCAGACTCTGACCCCATTTCCCCCCATTTCTCTGGAGCGCCGCCAATCGGGTTCGTGATAAAATCGCCGGTTTGTTTAACCCGCAAGCGAATCGATAAAGGAAGAAATCCCATGGCCGGACACAGTAAATGGGCCAATATCCAGCACCGTAAAGGAAAAGTTGACGCCAAGCGCGGCAAAGTCTTCACCCGTATCAACCGTGAGTTATCGGTGGCCTCCCGCGAAGGCGGTAGTGACCCGGATGCCAATCCCCGCTTGCGACTGGCCATACTCAAGGCCAATGCCGTCAATATGCCCAAGGACACCATCGAACGCACCATCAAGAAGGCAGCCGGTGAGTTGGAAGGCGTGTCCTACGAGGAGATTCGCTACGAAGGTTATGCTCAGGGTGGCGTTGCTGTAATGGTCGAGTGCCTGACGGACAACCGCAACCGCACCGTGGCCGAAGTGCGGCACGCATTCTCCAAGCATGGCGGTAACCTCGGTACTGATGGTTCGGTGGGTTATCTGTTCACCAAAGTGGGTGTGTTGAATTTTGCCCCCGGAGTGAGCGAGGACAAGGTAATGGAAGTGGCCCTTGAAGCGGGTGCTAATGACATTGTCTCGGCGGATGATGGTTCTATCGAAGTGCTAACCTCGCCTGAAGTATATGCCGAAGTGGTCGAGAAAATGACCGCTGCCGGGCTCGAACCGGAAGAGTCGGAAATCACCATGCGTGCCAGCCTGGAAGTAGAGCTGGATGAGGAAATCGGTCGTAAAGTCCTTACGTTCCTGGACATACTCGAAGACCTGGACGACACCCAGGCGGTTTACAACAATGCCGACATTCCTGACGAGGCTTATGATTAATCTGAGCGATTCAGGGACATTCGAAGTCGGAACCGGATAGGTCGTGCGGATACTCGGCATTGATCCAGGTTCGCGCACAACCGGCTTCGGTTTCATAGAAGTACGCCAAAACAAAACAGTATGCATTGCCCATGGTGTGATTCGCACTGGCGCGGGCGATTTTCCGGATCGCCTGGGAGTGATTTTTTCAGGCATTCGGGATCTATTGCGCGAACATCAACCCGACCAGGTGGCCATCGAATCCGTTTTTATCAGTAAGAATCCTTCATCGGCGCTGAAACTGGGTCAAGCCAGAGGCGCTGCTATCTGCGCTGTGATCTCGGAAGGGCTGAAAGTAGCGGAATATTCTCCGCGATCGGTCAAGCAGGCTCTCGTCGGGCGAGGTGCCGCAGACAAAAATCAGGTACAGCACATGGTGGCGGTTTTGTTGCAGCTACGAGATCACCTGGAGGAGGACGCAGCCGACGCACTGGCTGTGGCATTATGTCATCAGCACACCAGTGAGACACTGGCACGCATGGCCAAATTGCAGGGATGAACACATGATAGCCCGTCTGTCCGGAACGCTGATTGCTAAGCAACCGCCTGTTCTGATCATCGATGTTGCGGGCGTGGGCTATGAGGTCGAAGCGCCGTTGAGTGTATTTTATGACCTGCCAGAATTAGGCACGTCAATAACCTTACTGACACACTTACAGATAAAAGACGATGGCCATAACCTGTTCGGCTTTGCCAATGAAAGCCAGCGGACCCTGTTTCGCCAGTTGCTCAAAATCAGCGGTATCGGCGCCAAACTGGCGTTGACCATATTGTCGGGGGCCAGTCCGGATGAACTGGCTCGATATGTAGCCGAAGGTGATTCGGCCTCTTTGACCCGCTTGCCGGGCATCGGCAAGAAAACCGCGGAACGCATCATCATTGAATTGCGTGACAAGCTGGACCATCTGTCTGTGTCGACAACAGCTCTGGGCGCCAATGCAAAACCGGTTCCAGCAAGTGCTGCGAGTGAAGCCAATCATGCGCTGGCCTCATTGGGCTTCAAGCCCCAGGAAGCCAGTCGCCTGGTACGTCTGGTGTCCAAACCCGATATGAGCGCGGAAGACATCATCCGCCTGGCACTGCAGGCCACCATACAAAAATGATCAAATCCTTTAAGCAAGATCGAGTACTGAGTAAGCGATGAACCAGACTTCAGGCGAAGATCGCATCATCACTCCTGTGTTGGGTGCCGAAGATCAGGAACTGGAAACCAGCCTGCGTCCGCGCACCCTGGCTGAGTATGTAGGCCAGCCAGCTATGCGCGAAAAATTAGGCATATTTCTGGAAGCCGCAAAACGACGCTCAGAAGCTTTGGATCACGTGTTGATTTTTGGCCCTCCTGGCTTGGGCAAAACGACACTGGCCCATGTGATCGCCCATGAACTGGGCGTCAATCTGCGCCAGACTTCCGGCCCCGTCCTCGAGCGTGCGGGTGACCTGGCAGCATTGCTGACCAATCTGCAGCCGGGTGATGTGTTATTCGTCGATGAAATTCACCGGCTCTCCCCCGTAGTAGAAGAAGTGCTGTACCCGGCGCTGGAAGATTTCCAGATCGACATCATGATCGGTGAGGGGCCGGCCGCGAGATCCATCAAACTCGAACTGCCGCGCTTTACCCTGGTCGGCGCCACCACCCGGGCCGGACTGCTGACTTCCCCCTTGCGCGACCGTTTTGGCATTGTGGAGCGTCTGGAGTTCTACAGTCCCGAAGAGCTGTGCCGCATCGTCAGGCGCTCGGCCGGCATTCTGCAAATTCCGGTCGATGCGGAAGGCGCCATGGAGATTGCCTGCCGTTCGAGGGGTACGCCGCGAATAGCCAATCGCCTGCTGCGACGAGTACGGGATTTTGCTGAAGTAAAAGGCGATGGTTTTATCAATCACGGCATTGCCACTTCTGCCATGAGCCTGTTGCAAGTGGATAGCGAAGGTTTTGACACCATGGACAGGCGCTTGCTGAAGTTGATTATCGATACTTTCGATGGGGGCCCGGTTGGCGTGGAAAGCCTCGCTGCTGCCCTTTCAGAAGAACGAGGTACAGTTGAAGATGTGCTGGAACCGTATCTGATCCAGCAAGGCTATTTGGCACGCACAGCTCGCGGGCGGGTAGCTACATCCAAGGCCTACCGGCATTTGGGACTTAAATCCCCCAAACCGGCAGCGGACCTGTTTGATGAAACGGAAGCCTGAATGCCACGGAAACCGCCAAATAAACCGCTTGGGCAACGCGTAAAGCACCGACATGAGTGAACCAAAACAACAACCCTTTGTCTGGCAGGTACGGGTTTACTACGAAGATACCGATGCCGGCGGAGTGGTTTATCACGCAAACTATCTGAATTTTTTTGAACGGGCCCGCACCGAGTTTTTGCGCGCCCGGGGCATACACCAGGAGACATTGCGCAATGAGCACAATCTGATCTGGGTGGTTCTGGATATTCAGGTTCATTTTCGACAGGCGGCAAAGATGGATGATGAATTACAGGTAACGGCGAAGCCGACCTGGGTAAAAGGGGTGCGGGTTGGCTTTCAACAACGCATAACAAAAATTGCGGATGGTATGGAAGTGGCCACCGCCGAACTGAGTGTGGCCATGCTGCACGCGGACAGTCTGAAGCCGGCACGTATGCCGGCCTGGTTGCAATCGGAGTTGACGAATGGGTAATGAAGTGCAGATCTGGCAACTGGTGATGCACGCCAGTTGGCTGGTAAAAGGTGTGATGCTGATTTTGCTGGCAGCTTCAGTTGCATCGTGGATGATCATTTTCAACAAGCGGCAAGTCCTCAGCAAAGCTCAGGTTGCTGCCGACAAGTTTGAGGAACAGTTCTGGTCAGGCACAGACCTGACCAAACTGCACGAGGGCATCAGTTCCGGCCACCGGATCGCCAATGGCATGGAAAAGATTTTTGATGCAGGCTTTTCGGAGTTCACCCGTATGCGCCAGCAAGGTCGCATGACACCGAACGCCATGGTCGAAGGCGCGCAGCGAGCCATGCGTATTGCACTGACCCGGGAAACAGAAGAGCTGGAGAATCGTCTGAATTTCCTCGCAACAGTCGGGTCAACCAGCCCTTACGTGGGCCTGTTCGGCACGGTCTGGGGCATCATGACTTCCTTTCAGGCGTTGGCCAATGTCAACCAGGCGACTATTGCCATGGTAGCCCCCGGTATTTCCGAAGCGCTGGTGGCGACCGCAATGGGATTGTTTGCGGCAATTCCAGCCGTTATCGGCTACAACCGGTTTTCCAATCAGGTGGAACGGCTGGAAGTGCGGTATGACAACTTCAAGGAAGAATTCTCCAGCATCCTGCAACGCTATGCTCACAATTTGAGTCAGGAGTAGGCCGCCATGGAGTCCGTAAAGGTCCGGGCACGTCGACGCCCAATGGCAGAAATAAACGTCGTCCCCTATATCGACGTGATGCTCGTGCTGTTGGTGATTTTCATGATAACAGCGCCGCTGTTGAACCTGGGTGTAGAAGTTGAACTGCCCAAAGCCGACGCTGAGCCCATGGAGAATCAACAGAACGAAGAGCCATTGGTACTCACAGTGTTGCGCAATGGCGATCTCTATCTGAATGCGGGCGGTGACATGGCAGGTATTGCCAGCGGCATGATCGATGCGGAAACACTCGTCACCACGGTGGGGGCCATTGTTCGGCGTAATCCTGAACTTGAAGTCCTGGTGGGCGGTGACAAGCAGGTGGAGTATGGCCAGATCTACCAGGCCATGGTGTTGCTGCAAAAGGCCGGCGTTTCGAAAGTGGGTCTGATGAGTGATCCGCTGGACGGGGATGCAGCTGCGGCGGCTCCGGAAGACTAAACGTGCGTCGCAGTGCCAACCAAGCTTCTATGTGGCAGCCGTTTGGCCTCGCCATTGGTTTGCACGTGTTGCTGGCAGCCATGGTGGTGTTAAGCACATTGAACTGGAAACCCTTCAAGCACTCCAAGCCGGTAGCCCTGACGATTGAAGCGGTCATTGTCGACACCACGCAACTTGCGCAACGTCGTGATGAAGCTCAGAAGGCGGCTGAAGCGGCACAGCAAAAGCAGCAATTGGAAGAGCGCCGGGCTGAAGAGCTTCAGCAGCAAAAACAGCGCGAGCG
>JBGTHE010000442.1:0-9802 GCA_041746335.1 Lysobacterales bacterium
CACTCAACGACTGGCTGAGAGACCGGCTCAGCTGGTTCAGCTCAGGAATGTAGCGGCGGATAATGGCTTTACGCTGCATGCGCAGGGTATCCAGAATGGTGCCTGCATGAACGTTGGGATTACCGTCCATATCGCCGCCCACCCAGGATCCGAAACGCAGAATCAGGCGCTCAGGTGCGTAGCTGTGCACAGCCTCCGGCCCATAGTGCTTCTCCATGGCCTCTTTAAGGCTTTCGTAGAACACCGGCACAACACGGTAGAGAATGTCGGTGATGTAAAACAGGATATTGTCCAGCTCATCAGCAACGGTCGGGCGGCTGTGTGAAACCAGCCGGGTCTGCCAGGCTGAACTGATGGCGCTGAGCATGCGCTGCTCGCTGATGGCTTCTTCTTCCGGGGTCAGCTCGGGGTTGAGCCGGTCCACCAGGCGCAAGACGATCTCGTACTCCTTTTCCTGCAGGGTGCGACGCGTAGCTTCAGTGGGATGGGCAGTAAATACGGGCTGTATGCTGAGCCTACCCAAAGTTTGCTGCAGTTGCGCCAGGGTTACGCCGGCGGTTTTAAGACCGCCTATGACTTCATCCAGACTGCCACGCTGCGCTGCGCTGCGGGCCCGCTGATAATTGCGACGTCGGCGTATGCGGTGGACCTTCTCCGCAAGATTGACGGTACGCATGTAGGAAGAAAAGGCATGTATGACCTGATCTACTTCATCGGCCTGTAACTGCCCCAGCACCTGTTGCAGCCCTGCCCCGGAACGGTCATCACTTTCTCGGTCGACAATGGCGGCACGACGGACCTGCTCCACCCGTTGCAACAGGCCTTTCCCGCCCTGCTCCACCAGCATTCGGCCTACGAGGGAGCCCAGCAGGCTGACATCCGCCCGAAGCGGCCAGTCTTTCTCCGGCAAATCGACAACGCGAATTTCTTCCATCAAAGCACCTACACCATACGTACCCGAATCACGCCATCAGCCTTAGCGATGGCTTGCAGAATTGCGGCTTCTGGTGCGGTTTCCACATCAATGATGTTGTAGGCCAGATCGCCCCGACTTTTGTTCACCATGTCGAGTACATTGATATCGTGATCGGCCAGTACCGACAATACACTACCGAGCACGCGTGGCACATTGTCGTTGGAAAAGGTAATGCGGAATCCGCCATTGCGGCGCATTCGGGTTTGTGGGAAATTCACGGAATTGACGATGTTGCCGTTTTGCAGGAAGTCCACCAATTGCTCAGCGGCCATCACAGCACAGTTTTCTTCCGCCTCAGCGGTGCTGGCACCAATATGCGGCAGCAACAACACATCATCGCGGCCGAGTAGTTCGGGAACCGGAAAGTCGGTCACATAGCTCGACAAGGTGCTCTGATCCAAGGCCACCAACACTGCCTCAGTATCCACCACTTCCTCGCGGGCGAAGTTGAGTAGCCGCGCACCGAGTCGGACTTTCTGCAGGCTTTCGGCATTTATCAAATGTCGTGTCTGCTCAATGGCAGGCACATGCAGGCTGATGAAGTCAGCCGTTGCCAGCAGAGCGTCGAGACTGTCCATCTTCTCTACCCGGCTGGACAAACGCCAGGCTGATTCCACGGATATCGCCGGGTCAAAGCCAGCCACGTGCATACCCAGTTCCAGTGCCATGTTGGCAACCAGTGAACCAATTGCGCCCAGGCCCACGACACCGAGGGTTTTACCGGCAATTTCGCTGCCGGCGAAGCGCTTTTTCTCCTGTTCGAGGCGAGTAGCCAGCTGCTGTGGATCGGTGGTGCCTTTCAGCGACTGCACATAATTCATGCCACCAAGGATATTGCGGGAACTCAATAGCAGGCCGGCCGCAACCAGCTCTTTGACTGCATTGGCATTGGCACCAGGAGTGTTGAAAACCACCACACCCTGCTTGCCCAGTTCGGCTACCGGAATGTTATTGACCCCCGCACCCGCGCGTGCAACCGCGAGCAGACTGGGCTCAAGTTTGGCTCCATGCAAGGAATGGGAACGCAGCAGAAGGGCGTGCGGTTCTGTCAGGTCCGCGCCCAGGACAAAACGTTCAGGCGGAAAGGCATCGAGGCCACGACTGGCGATGCTGTTGAATGTTTTAATACGAAACATCAGGCTGCTTCCCCCGAAACTTGCGCAATGCCCCAATCCAGCCAGGGCAACAATTTCTGCAGGTCATCGGCCTCTACTGTGGCACCGCACCAGATGCGCAGGCCTGCGGGCGCGTCACGATAAGCACCGATATCAAAAGCTACCGCCTCGCTTTCCAGCAGTTTCACCAGACTTTTGACCTGGCTTTCGAGCAAGTCCAGCGTCAGACAGACACTGGTGTTTGAGCGTTGCTCAGGCACCTGCGCCAGAAAATGCACATCATCGCGTTGCTCAACCCAATCTTGCAGCACCGCCAGGTTGCGCTCCGAACGTGCGATGGTTTCTGCCACACCACCAATGGACTCCACCCAGTCCAGTGCGTCGAGGTAATCAGCTACACACAACATCGATGGAGTATTGATGGTGGAGCCAGTAAAGATTTCTTCCATCAGTTTGCCGCCTTTGGTCAGGCGGAAAATTTTAGGCATGGGCCAGGGTGGCGTGTAACTTTCCAAACGGTCCACAGCGCGTTGGCTGAGTATCAGCATGCCATGCGCCCCTTCACCGCCCAGCACTTTCTGCCAGGAGTAAGTCACCACATCCAGCTTGTCCCAGGGCAACTCCATGGCAAATATGGCCGAGGTGGCATCGCAGAAAGTCAGACCTTCGCGCTTCGCGCTGATCCAGTCACCATTGGGGACTTTGACCCCCGAGGTGGTACCGTTCCAGGTAAAAACTGTGTCGTGTGTGGGGTCCGCCTGGCTGAGATCCGGCAATTCCCCATAAGGCGCTGAAAAGTTGCGTACCTGATCGAGCTTCAGTTGCTTCGCGATATCGCTGCTCCAGCCTGTGCCAAAGGATTCCCAATGAAACACATCCACCGGTCGTGGCCCCAACATGGACCACAGGGCCATCTCAAAGGCGCCAGTATCGGAAGCCGGCACCACACCAACCCGATACCCCTCGGGCAAGCCCAGTAACTCAGCCGTCTGGCTGCAAACTTTGCCCAATACCGCTTTCCCCAGTGCCGAACGGTGCGAACGACCCAGGGTTTCCAGCTGCAATGCAGCCACATCGTAACCCGGCCTTTTGGCGCAGGGGCCGGAAGAAAAACTCCCGCAGGCCGGTTTGACCACCGGTTTTGCAACAGAACGCATGGCGCTGACTCTCCTCGAAATCTGGAACGCACGACCCATTGACGGCCCATTGAGCCCATAGACGGCTAATAGACGGCCAATAGACGATCGCGCGAAGTAAAAACAAGCTGGGCATTATCTGTGTGTCAGCAGATGGGCACAACCGCAATCCACCCTCTGCTATCATAAACTTGTACAGCGCCGGAGATTTGACACTCATGGCAAGCTTGGGTTTGAACAGAAATGCACAGCGCTTGAATGCCGCCCGGGGGGTGCGGCTGTCTTCAAACTCTTCCCGTCTGATGCTGGCTATTCTGGCAAGTTCCTTGTTGCTGCTTGGGGCTTGCGCCAGTCATTCTGTTGACCTCAATGCACCCCCCGCCCTCGAAGGGCAGGTTGTGCCGGAGCTTGTAGAGCCCGAGTTCACTCGAATCAGCCCCGCCATGGTGGAGTTCCTGGATCGATATGTGGAACAGGACCGCGGTAAGGAAGCCGCTGCCTGGAGTCTGGTGTGGGCTGCCACGGACCAGAGCATACGGCGATTCGATTACCGCCCGGATTTGACTCTGCCGCCCCAGGAAGCTTTTGACCGTAAAACCGGTAATTGCCTGTCCTTTTCTTCCATGTTCATGCTCATGGCGCGTCATCTCGGATTGAACGCCTGGTACCAGGAAGTGGAGGTCCCGCAGCAGTGGAGCCATACCAACGACACTCTGCTGGTCAGCATGCACGTCAATGTCGTACTTGAAAGTGCGCGTGGCATGGGCTCATGGGTGGTCGATGTCAGCGGCATGGACAATTCGCGTTCGCGCTTGCAGCGCCGTATCAAAGACAGTGTGGTGCTGGCCCAGTACTACAATAATCTCGGGGCCGAGGCGCTCACAGTTGGTGACCTGGGCACCGCTTATGCCTGGATCACAAAGGCCATCGCTACCGAGCCCGAATTACATTACCTGTGGTCCAATCTGGGGGTTGTATATAACCGCAACGAGCAGCTGGATGATGCCACCCGGGCCTATCTCACGGCGCTGCAGCTGGATGGCGGCAGTACCATGGCGGCCAACAACCTGTACCTGATCTACGAGAAAACCGGCAACCTTCAGGCTGCTGCCGAGTTGCAAAAGCGGGTTGATAAAAATCGCCGGAAGAATCCTTACTACCTGGCTTACCTTTCGGAGCTGGCACTTGAAGAAGGACGCCTGGACGATTCTTCTAAACTGGCCGAGCGCGCAGTAAAGCTGCAGCAAAACGAGTACCGGTTTCACTACCAGCTGGCGCGTGCCTTGGCGCGCGAAGGCAAGTTAGCAGAAGCTGAGGCCAGCTTGCAGCGTGCCAAGGAACTGGCACCTGCCGAGATGGCGGCAAGCATGGCGCAGCTCGATAAGCTCGATAAGCTCGAACAATTGGAGCAGTTACCGCAACTGCCCTGAAATAACTATCGGGGGCACAGCCACCTGCATCAGCTACCCTGAAGCACAAGCCTTAGTTGCCCCAATGGCGCAACAACTCCCCCAGCCGCTCAAATACCGTTTCAATCACCCGCGCGTCGGGCAACAGGGTAATTCTGAAGTGGTCGCGGTATGGCACGTTGAAACTGGAGCCTGGCGCGATCAGAACATGACGTTCTTCCAGCAGGCTGAGCGCAAACTGCCGGTCGTCAAAGCCATCGCCTTTGCCATTGCCATTCCCATTATTCGGCTGCACACGAATAAAGGCATACAAAGCGCCTTGTGGCGCCACCATGGAAAGAAAGGCATTGTTTTCGACTCCACGAATCACGGCCTGGCGGGACTCAAACAACCTTCCACCCGGCGCGGTCAGTTCATGGATGCTTTGGTACCCGCCCAAGGCTGTCTGCACCGCCCATTGACCGGGCACGTTTGCACACAATCGCAATGAGGCCAGCAATTCCACTGCATGCTGGTAGGCGTGCGCATGCGTGCGATCCCCACTGAAAATAATCCAGCCCACACGATAGCCGCAGGCGCGGTAAATTTTCGAAAGACCATTGAAGCTCACGCACAGCGTGTCATGCACCAGGGTGGCCATCGGCACATGTTTCGCTCCGTCGTACAGCACCTGGTCGTATATCTCATCTGCAAACACCACCAGGCCATGACGTTCGGCAATACCGGCAATCGCGTCCAATCGCTCACGGCTGTATACCGCACCGCTGGGATTGTTCGGGTTGATCACGACGATGGCGCGGGTGCGCTCCGTAATGAGCTTCTCGATTTCCTCAGGATCGGGCTGAAAGCCATTTTCCGGCCGGCAGGAGTAATACACAGGCTTGCCGCGGTTGAGTGATACCGACGCACTCCAGAGCGGATAATCCGGGCTGGGTATCAGCACCTCATCATCGGCATTGAGCAGAGCGCGCAGGGCCAGATCTATGCACTCGCTGACGCCATTGCCCATTACTACGTCTTCGGCGGTGAGGCCGAGTACCCCGCGCATTTGCTGCTGCATCACAACCGCTTCGCGAGCCGGGAATATGCCTTTCTGATTGCAATAAGCTTCCGACTGGTGAAGGTTTTCGATCATGGCCAGACGCATGGTTTCCGGGGTACGAAAACCGAACAGCCCCGGGTTGCCAATGTTCAGCGAAATGATTTCATAGCCTTGACGTTCCAGCTGTGCAGCGCGCGCAGCCAGATCGCCACGTATTTCGTAGCGGACCCCCTGTAAAACTTCGTTGGTGCGTAATTCCATGTCCGCTCGGCAACCTGGTATTTCAATCAGCCAGCATGAATTCGCGGATGGCGAAAAACGGCGGTGAACCGGCACCTACCAGCTTTTCATTAAAATCCTTGTAACGGAAGTCGTTGCCCTTCTTTGCTTTGTACTCTTCGAGAATATCTTCAATGGCCAGATAGCCTGCGAAATAGCTGGTCAGCTGCACTGAGCTCAATTCTGCCCGGACGATTTTGCCCTGGGCCTCACCCTCTTCCTGGTAGCCCTGTTCCACCATCAGTTTCACAGCGTCCTCTTTTGACCATTGGGTACGGTGCAGGCGTATGTCGATGATGGCATTGAGTAAAGAGCGGATGACCAGCTTGTTGTCCACCATGCTTTGCAATTGATGGCCCCATGGATCATTCGGATAGACGGTGAAGCCCTGGTCAACCATCTGCGTGGCAATGTAGGATGCCCAGCCTTCAACCATCGGGCCATTCCAGAATACCCGTGGAATGATGCGTTCGGAGCGGTTGGAATATTCCAGCTGCACGAAATGCCCGGGCACGCCTTCATGGATGTACACCATGGCCAGCGCCGGACGGTTGTACTCCTTGAGATAGCTGTCAGAACCCTTGAGCAGTTCCAGATCCCAGAACCATACGGATTCTAGTTCCGGCTCGAACGGCGGTGCGGTCTGGATCATGGCCACGGCATTGCCAGCGAGGTGTGGAGGCACAGGTTCAATGCGCAGCTTGGAAGCTGGTGGCAGCTCCATCAGGTTCTGTTCGCGGACGAAACTGATGATGGAATCAGCCATGGCATAACTGTCAGCAATCAGGCTTTCCGGCGTGGAGCGATCCTCAGCCAGCTTCGCAAAAATATTCCGCACCACTTGCTGGTCTTCCAGCGTTTCGGCTATCTGGATTGTCCCTGACGCGATCTCAGCTGCGAGATATTGATCATGGATTTCACGGCCAGTGCTGACCAGTTCGTTGCCGGTTATCGCCATCCATCCTTCCGCCACTGCCAGGAGTTTTTCTGCATCCAGCGGATAATCCATCTGCAGAGCATATTTCTGGTCGTACAGTTCTTTGCCAAGGCGCCAGTCCTTGTTCGGGCGCGGAGTGATGGTTTTTTCGAACCAGGCGGCAAAGCCATTCAGGCTCTTTACTGCTTCGGCGCAGGAGGTGGTGATAGTGGCCTGCTGTTCCTCGCTCAGGTTCGAAGTCACCAACAGCCCTGGCATGGTCTTGTCATACAGCCCACCTTCCTGCTGCATCCCCGCCACGCGCAGCAGGGTGTATTTCTTTTCCAGTTCGGTAGGTTGTACGCTCTCAGGCTGCAACTGAACCTGCAACTGCTGCAGGAAACCCGGCGTTGCTGCGCAGCGTGCACCAAAACTCTGCAAGCGTTGTTCCAGCGGCGCGTAATCGCGGAGCAACAAGCTGGACATGGATTCGCCCAGTGAAGTCACCCAGTTCAGCGGATTCTGCAATGCAGCCAGTTTGTCAACCTGGAACTGGTCGAACTTTACGCGCTGCGTAAGTATGTGCAGATCGATCTGGTCCGGGCGGCTGAGTTTGTCCGTGTCGATAGCTTCCAACCGCTGCAGAAAAGCAGCCCTCGCCTCTGCGGATGCTGCCAGCGACGTAGCAGATATGTCCGGCAAGCTATCATCATAATAAGCGGGCGTATTAGCCTTGCCATGAATACCATACGTGCCGCTGAGGCTGGGATCTTCTTCCAGCAGGAATTCAATGTACAGGCGACCGAGCTGATCGATGCTGTTTTCAGCTTGCGCCCGCCTGAGCCATTCGTCGGTTGAAAATTCATCGGCCAGCGAAGGGACTGTCAGCAATACCAAAAAAAGAGCGCAAAGCAATCTGCCTGGAGATCTGAAAGACATGAAATTACTCCGGATTTGTGCGGTTCGGCAGGATACCTAAGCTGCCCGACAGAAACCAGTCCTTGAAGTCAGCCCGGGGCAAGATTAGATAGGGAGACTTGTAGTGGGAATTTGCTTAAACGGATTGATAAGCCGCTCACAGGCGATTCGATTTTGAAGCCAGTGTCGTTTTGTCTTCAAACATCAGGCCAATGGTCCGCACGGGAAAGGTGAGCTGTTAGCCCACAGATCGCTCTTTGACGGCAACACCCATGACTTTAACCTTCCCGCCAAATGGCAGGGCATCAACCTGATATATCGTTCTAGCAGGCCTGCGCCCCTCTTCGAAAATTGATGCGTAGAGTTCATTTATGGCGCCGATGTCCTTTATATCGCACAGAGCGATGTCAACAAAGGCCAAATCTCCTAATGCAAACTCGGCTGCCCGTAGCGCACAAAGCATGTTGTCGAAGGCGCGAGTGGCTTCTTCACGAATCGTGCCTTCGATATAGTTTCCTTCCTCGCTAATCGAGAGCTGGCCGCTCAGATAACAGATATTGTCGACCACTACTGCATGACTGATGGGAGAAGACCAGTTTGGCAAACCCTTTCCGTGTGAGACGTACTTTCTCATGTCCGCTTACGGTACGTTAATGTGTTCATTCGAAGTCCGGTTGGTAGACCAGGGAAGTTGAGTAATTACGCACCCCGTTTCCTGGAAAGCAGCAATTGCTCAGCCCGATCCGTAACAACCCATTCCTCGACTATTCGCCCTTCGAAAAATCGGACACGCACAGTCTTGTGGCCCCCGTTTATGACACGGCCCGTTATATGAAGGGCGTAGTCAGAAGCAAAATATTCACCTACATCGTCAATTTTTCCATTAACGATCAATGCTTCATTAGCTTCCTCAACTAAACGCGCAAATGTTTTCTGCATTAGTGACCTCACGCTATGCGAGCGACGATTGTTTGCGCTCTGACGTTCGCGCTCAGCGGCGGCCGCCGAGGAGTCAGTTGTCAGGCCGCTCGCGCATTAACGTATCAACTTGTCCAATTGACCGACATCCAGGCCAGCCTCACGGTAATACTTCCGTGACAGTTCGAGAGCGCTGAAGCCATCTTCGTACGCAGCAAACGAGCCATTTACGCCTTTGTCGAGGTAGACCAAGCCGCCCTCTACGATGAAGAGGATCAGAGCTGGTTCCGGTGAGTCGTCGGTAATCACCAAGGTGTGGGCTTCACCGGCTGGCTCGTAAATGAACGTGCCTGGCTTGGCGATCCAGTCATGCTCCAAATACCGCCAGTGCCCACGCATGGTGTAACCACGCACGGTACCAACGTGGTAATGCACACCAAGCTTGGCCCCCGGCAAGCCTTTCAAGAGGACGGTGAACCCTCCGGTAGTGACATTGAAAGAGCAAGGTTGGATCCACACGGCGTCCGCGTATGGAACCCAGGGGCCGTCGTCGTTCAGATTGGTATCGACGATGTAGTGCCCGCGGTTGCGGCTTCGCGGATCGAGACCATCTGACATGTCATTGAAAGCGGTAATGGCCATGTGCCTTGCTCCTTATTAATATACGATTGAAGATTGCACCTTCGGCTGTTCTAACCCGAGCACCCATTTCAGACCTTTTGTTCACTCGGGACATTGTACATGCTGACAAAGCCCAACTCTTTCCGTGATTATGGAACGATCGGCGGTAGTCATCTGCGAAACATTCACCGGGTCGGCTGGGCGGGCTCGTCAGGCTGCTCGATTTGTGCGAGAGTTGCAGCAATGGGTAACTCCGAAACGAAGGCCGACGATCGCTATCGCCAAATGGCGAAGATATTGCACGATGTCTCCAGGCCGATGCGAGTCCTGGCTGCGCTCAACTGGCCCAGCGAGCTCCGCACGCAGTTCCTGGCTTCCGAGGGAACGAAGCTCCCCGAGCCGCTGTACAAGCCGATCGACCCCGCCCGCGTCTTTGCCGGCGTAGCGGAGGTGCGGCGCTTGCTTGGAACCG
>JBGTHE010000443.1:0-1824 GCA_041746335.1 Lysobacterales bacterium
TACGCCACCGATACCAGACAGATCGATATCGTCAATGAAAAAACCCACTGAGGGGTTGGGTGCGCCTTCGTATTGCTCGCGTTCGCCGACACCGCGCAATTGAAAGTAGCGGGCTCGTGAAGCCTCGCCAGACAGATTCATGTTGGGCACCAGAGGTACCAGTTCTTCAAAGTTGGCAACGCTGGCGCTGCGGATGATTTCTGCACTCAGTACCGTCAGGCTGGTATCCAGTTCCAAAGCTGCAACCTGGCGGTAGCCCGAAACTACAATCTCTTCCAGAGCCTCGTCTTCAGCGAACGCATGAGGAACCAGGCCGTTCAACAGCAAGATTGAGGAGGAAACGAAATGCTTAAAACCATGCACAGTCATCATCAAATCCGAGTTGCCTATGGAACCCGGTTAATGACGGAGTGAAGTGGGGAGTTCATGACGTTCGTCCTCTTCCTACGCCGGTACTAACCGGATCAGGTTCGAAGGGTTCCTGCCATGCAGATCTCAGGCCCGAAATGGGCCACCCCCAGGGAACGGTGCTATGCTAACTCAAGCCATGACGCAAAGGAACTGGCACTTGACTCTGACCCCATCATTCCGCTTGGAAAGGAGGATCAACCATGAACCTTGCTCTTTTGTCACTCTGGCTGCCCATCCTGCTTTCTGCCATCGCGGTTTTCGTTGCCAGCAGCGTGGTCTGGATGGTGTTGCAGTATCACAATTCCGACTGGAAGAAATTGCCCCATGAAGAGGCGGTTCGCGCCGCGCTCAAGGGCGTGACCCCTGGCAGCGATTCAATACCTCATAGCGCACACAACAAAGAGCGTGCTGATCCGGCATGGCAAGCCAAATTTGCCGAAGGCCCGGTCGCCATGTTTACCGTTTCCACACACGGCTCGATAAAAATGGGCAAGCAGATGGGGCAGTGGTTTGGCTATTGCGTAATCGTTTCAGCACTGGTGGCTTATGTGGCCGGAACCACGCTAAGTGCCGGCACGGCGGGCATGAAGGTGTTCCAGGTGACTGCTACAGTTGCCGTTCTCGCCTATGCCGGTGCTGCAGCCAGCCAGTCCATCTGGTTTGGTCAGCCCTGGAGCCGCACGACTAAGGACCTCCTCGACGGCGTTATTTATGGCCATATTACGGCAGGCATTTTCGCGTGGTTGTGGCCCTGATATAACTGGGGTCCCTGAGGGCACTGATCCCTGTCATAGAGTTGAGGTCTTCCGTTGGGTCTTGCGGCTTGCTTTTCTGGCCGGTGGCTTCGTTGTGGCCGTTCGCCGGGACTGCCGAAGAAGATCCTGGAACAGATCAACCACCCGTTCGCTGATCTCATCACGGCAGGCCCGAAACCGACTCATGATGGGTTCTTTGCTAGCGGTTGTTTGGGCCGGGTCGGAAAGCGGCCAGTGCAGCTTTTTCGTCCCTTTTGGTAACACCGGGCACTGTTCGTCAGCATCACCGGATAGCGTCACCACCACATCGGCCTTCTGCAGCATTTCGGCGCTCAGCAGCTTGGATTCCTCACCGGAAATGTCAATGCCTGCTTCAGCCATCACTCCTATGGCATGCCGGTTACTGCGCTTGGGTTCAAGGGCGGCGGACTGAATCGTAAAACGATCGCCGGCCAGCTGCCGGGCCCAGCCTTCAGCCATCTGCGCGCGGCAGGACTTACCCGTACTAAGGAATAGAATATTCATGATTCGAAAGTGAATTTCGCTGATTGCCACGGCCATCGGTCAGTTTGCCGCTGCAATATGACTATTGCATGACAGCGGAAATAAAGGTTGACAGGAAAAATGCCCTGTGGTCGAATCGAGCGATGCGCTATAC
>JBGTHE010000444.1:0-2143 GCA_041746335.1 Lysobacterales bacterium
AAACGAAGCAGCCCAGCAGCAAGCCGGCCAGGCGCAAACCCAGGAACAGATGAACACCTGGTACCGGGCCATCGGCGCATGCATGACCGCCCGCAACTACACCGTCAGCTGAATGAAGGAGTACCCGATGCAAAACGTATTCAAATCCTGCGCTTTTATCCTTGCCTGCCTCGCTCCTGCCGTTAGTTTGGCTGCTGATTATGATGGATCCAAAAATCTGATTTGTGCAACCGTGGAAGCGCGCGATTGCGAGCTGCGTGCAGAATGTTTCACCGGCGAAGCCAAGGTGGTTGGAGCGCCGGCATTTTTCCGGATCGATTTTTCCAAGAAAGTGCTGTTTGGGCCGGAACGCAATTCGCCCATCGTCGCGCTTGAGCAGAATGCGGACTCCGTATTGCTGCAGGGAGCAGAAATCGGTTATGGCTGGACCATCGGCATCAATAAAGAAAGCGGGGATTTTTCCGCCTCGATGACCAATTCCGAAGGTTCTTTCCTCTTATTCGGTTATTGCACAGTGATGTAAAGAATTTCGCGCGATGTGTACAAAAAAAAGGGGCCAATCGGCCCCTTTTTCGTGCCGGACACTAGTGCTCAGATTTGTACCTGAGCTGCCAGTAAGGCGACCCGCTTGTGCTGCATTTTAAGGCTGCGTTCCAGCTCGTGGTAACGAGCGGAAAGTGCGTGTTTCTCAACGTCGATGCGGGCAGAAAGGGCTGCTTTTTCCGCATCAATGCGGTCAGACAGTGCCTGACGGCCCAGCTGCACGCGATCGATTTGCAGCTGCTGCCACTCTTTGACGGTTTCCACAAACTGTGCGTACTCATGCTCCAGCTGTTCTCTCCAGCCAGCACCGCCATCCTGCAGGCGCTCCAGTTTTTGCTGGGCACGCTTGAATTCCATGTTCAACCGGGCTCGCAACACTTTGAAAGCCGGTGCCCGTTTCCGATTCTTCACCAGGCCAAGCAGAGCGCAAGTGGAAATAAACCACTTGTTGATATCGAGGTGCCACCAGCGGATGCCGTTGCGGTAATCGCTCTGGAACAGGTGATGATAATTGTGGTAACCCTCACCGTAAGTGATCAAAGCAAGCAGGTGATTGTCACGAGCGGAATTCTCATCGGTGTAGGGCTGCGTGCCCCACATATGCGCCAGCGAATTGATAAAAAAGGTGATGTGGTGGCTAAGCACCAGTCGCGCGATGCCGGCCAGCAAAAACATGCCCAGCATGTCACCCGTCAGCCAACCCAGGAACAGGGGCAAAGCCAGATTGGTCAGCCAAACCAGCGTCCAGTACCAGCGGTGCTGAAAAGCGGCGACAGGATCTTTGAACAGATCGGGCACCACGCTGTAATCGACTTCGCCGCTGGGATAATCCTTGAGCATCCAACCGATATGTGCAAACCAGAATCCGCGACCGATGGAATAGGGATCTTTGTGGTTATCATCCACATCACGATGGTGAATGCGATGGCGGGCGCACCAGACAATGATGCTGTTCTGCAGCGACATTCCGCCGAAAATGGCCAGAAACACTCTCAACACCGGATGCGCTTCATAAGTGCGATGTGACCAAAGCCGGTGGTAACCGCTGCCAATGCCAATTCCGTTCAATACCATGAACAAACCAAAAAATGCCCACGCCCAGGCGCTGTAACCATACACAATTCCGTACCAGGGTACGATGGTAATGGCTACCAAAAAAGAGAGTCCAAGCACCGCCGTAACGGTCCAATTTATGGGATTGGTTTCAGCCGGCGGTTGAGGGACAGCGGTATCTGTCATCTATGCGTTCCTGTCAAAGTATAAGGGAAACTCTGCTTCACACAGAATTTCGATGGCACCAAAAAGCTTGCATGAAAGGTAGTTGTAACTTTACCGTAAAAATGTTGCAGATTGCAGTGAGCGGCGATATTTTACACCTTAAATAATGTTGCAAATAACTTTATTTGTCTTTCAGGTACGCATCCCCACACCCCGGTGCAAAAGCCACAGGCACCAGGCAAACAACAAAGCACCGGCCACCACGATGACCAAATAGGTTTGCACCAGGCTGACGTCCGACACCCCCAGAATGCCATAGCGGAATCCATTCACCATGTACAGGATAGGGTTGAACGCCGAGACTTTCTGCCAGAACGCCGGG
>JBGTHE010000445.1:0-6061 GCA_041746335.1 Lysobacterales bacterium
CTTGCGCCAGGCTTCATCCGCGGTGTAGCAGAAAGTGCCTGGATCGACGAGAAAGTTTTCTCCAAACGCACTGCACTGAACACTCAGCAAGTCGGCGTGGCCGTGACCCCCGCTGACGCCACAGCCCAAAGGGCCGGTATCAAATATCATCTGGTGTGCGCGCCCATCCCAGCCGCTGCGCATGACCACATAACCCCCTTCGCGAAAGCAGCGCACTTCGTCCTGGGGGGGTGAGACAGCCCCCCGCAGAGAAGAGCTCTTCACGGCATGTGATCCGAGCAGCCATTGAGTTTCCGGAGCGAGCTCTGCGGCCGCCCAGGCCAATTGCGGATCGCCCAGCAATACCGCTGCAGTGGAGAACAAACCCCGAAAATCACCCGGTTCGCGCCGCACGAGTGGCAACAACCATCCTCCGTCTGCATCGCCGATCTGCGGCACGGTGCCGTCGGGCCGGCGCAATTCCCGAAGGAATTCCACCATTTGCCGCACGCAGCTTTTAACGCTGGCCGGCACTGCAACCTGATTGCGCTCTGCCAGGATGAGGAAATGCAGGTACATGTCTACCGTGTAGTACTGGTAGCGGGTCGACTGCTCGAAATACACACCGCCCGGAAGCACCTGGCGGTCGAGCTCCTCGATCAGGATGCGGTGACCGAGGTCTTGCCACCGCTTCGCGCCCTCCAGTTCAGGTAGCAGTGTTCCGGCATAGAACAGCCCTAGTGCCTCGCCGGTGAGATGGGTATTGGGCGAGAAATATCGGGACAGATTACGTTCCACGTAGCGCGCATGGGCCTGGATCCAGGCCAGCATTCGCAGGAAGAGTTCCGGGGTGAAGGCGGCCGCTCCACGAAAAAGGTTCAGTGCCCAGCACCAGGAAATAATTCTGATTGCGACTTCCAGAGAACTCGACCAGTTCATGCCGAAGCCAGGGGAGTTGAGCTTCATCCAGTGGCGCACCAGCCGGGCGAAAGCCTCGGCATAGCGCTCGTCACCGGTAAAGCGCCAGGCTTGGCCCAGGTCCAGCAACCATTGGTGACGGTTCAATTCCCAGACTACTTTGCTGTCACCCACCTCTTCGTTGGCGAGGTATTTGATGCGGCTTCCGTGAGCAGGCGCTATGTGCTGACCTGAAACAGCGTCCAACTGCCAGTTGACCGGTGACCCAAAAGACAGTCGGCCATAACCCAGTATGTCGAACTCATCCCGACAGACGGCGTCGGCACTGTCGATGATCCGCATCCGCGCCTCCACGCAGTGGGTGGCAATGTGTGCAGCGATCCCTGGTTCGTTTGCCCCGGCAAAGAACCGCGATGGAGCAATCTGTGCAAAGCGCTTTTGCAGTTGTGCGCCCACGGTTTCGGGATCAGCGTTTTCCAGCAGAAGCGTCATCCGCTGGAAGGTAAGGTCGCCGTCGAACGCTTCGAAGCGGCAGGTGGGACTGGCTGTGCCCAACGGTGTCACCAGCCGGTCCACGGTCCTGGTCAAATGTTGACGACCGCGGAACGCTAGTTCAGCTGGGGTCATCTCAAAGAGGCGCTGCAGCTTCACTCTGCCTCCGGTAAACATCCGTCCAGGCACTGCGCACCTCAGCCCACGTGTATTGCTCCACTTCTGCCCGGGCACGGCGCGTCATGGTGAGGGCCTCATCGGGAGTCTCGAGCAGTAAGGCGATAGCCGCCGCCATGGCCGCCGGATCGTCCCGGGGCACCAGCGTTCCGTTCTGCTGGTTCTGCAACATGGCGGGAATATCCCCCACCGGGGTCGACACCACCGGCAAGCCCGCCGCAAAGGCTTCGAGGATGGATATCGGCTGGTTGTCGATCACTGATGCGTTCACGAAGATGTCGGCTTCGTCATAAAGTTGGGGCATAGCCTCTGGTTCGATCCGGCCGACGAACTCCACGCCGCCCAGGCGCTCGGTGCGAACCCACTGTTCGAGCCGGGCGCGCTCGCTGCCATAGCCGGCGACTTTCAAACGCGCTTGCGGCCATTTTTTCCGCAGCAGGGCGAACGCCTTCAGGGTAGTGCCGACACAGTAATGTGATTCCAGGTTCCGGTTGGAAAGGAGCAGAGGTTGCAGTTTGCTCCGCTCCCGGTAGTGAAAGCCGGAAGTATCAACGATGTTACGCACCACTCGTGCTTGATAACCGTGCCGCGCAAATACATTCTGCAGGTAGGTCGATGGAACCACGATTTCATTGACCCGGCGCAACCAGGGGTGCACCCGCAATCCCCAGGTGGCAAGGTGATCGGCCGCTTCGCCGCTGTGGTAGTTCAGTATCACCGGCTTGCCGAACCATCTTGAAACCAGGATTGCCGGTGCGGGCGCGAGCAGGAAAGACCAGTAAGAAGCCGAGTAAACGTGCACCACATCGGCCTTGCGAAGTTTGATCAGTTTTGCCAGGTACAGGCACTGGTTGAGCAGAGTTCGCGCAAGTGGAATCCGGCGCAGCCAGCGCAGGCCTTTCGGGAAACGGGGATTCACTGGCACAAACAGAACTTCGAAACCATCGCTTCCCAGCGCCTGCGCCAGGCTGCGGGCCTGGACGCCCTGGCCGCCGAGTATGTCGAGGGTGGGCGCCACTATCGCAATTCGCAAAGCGCTGAGTGGTGCATTCCCGGTAACCGCTGAAGGCGCAGCCAGGGCATCGTCCGTGATTGGGGCGATTGTGTTCATCTCTGCGCAGCCAGGGAGGGCCGAGGTAATTCCGGTTGGATGCGCTCGGCTGGAACACGACGCTGACTGAACGCCGTGGGCTGGTCCAGAAAAGTCCGGCACCAGAGTTCAAAGGAAATCAGTGTCCAGAGCTGCAGATCCAGCGGCCGACCCCGGCTTTGCAACAGCAACAGGTTTTCGATGTAAGCCGGGTCGAAGATATTGCGCGCTCTGCTGGTGGGTGACAGCAGCAGATCATGGACATACCCGTTGAGCTCGCCACGAAACCAACGACCCAACGGAACGGCAAAACCTTGCTTGGGGCGATCGATAATTCGCTGCGGAACGATACCTTCCAACGCCTGCTTGAAAATGTGTTTGGTGCGGCCGTCATGCAGCTTCATGTCTGCAGGTATGGTGGCCGCAAATTCAACCAGCTTGTGGTCCAGCAGGGGAACTCGTGCCTCCAGGGAATGGGCCATGCTCATCCGGTCCACCTTGGTCAGGATGTCCAGCGGCAGATAGTTCTTGATGTCCAGATACTGAATCGCCGACAACCAATGGCTGTCCTCGCGGCCGAGACAGGCGGTGAGGTCCTTCCAGGGATCCTCGCCCAACATGCGCTCGGCAGCGGACTCCTGGAACAGAGCTCCCTGTGCTTGCCGGTCGAACAGGGTTCCGGCATCCAGGTAACGATCGGCTCCGTTCAGCGCAATGTGCCGCAGAAAGTTGCGACCCTTCATGCCTTCAGCCATTCGGCCACCCACCATGCCCATCAGCGAGCGGATCAGGGAAGGAATGTGGCGGTAGCGGCGCTCCCTCTGCTCCACGCAATATTTGTCGTAGCCGGCGAAAATCTCATCACCGCCATCGCCGGTCAGCACGACCTTCACGTGCTGCGCCGCCAACTGGGACACCATGTAAGTGGGAATGGCAGAGGAATCACCGAAGGGTTCATCGAGATGCCAGGCAAGATCGTTCAGGATGCCGATGACATCGGGCTCCAGAATCAGCTCGTGATGCTCCGTCCCGAAGGCCTTTGCTACTTCCCGCGCGTGAACGATCTCGTTGTATTCTTTTTCCGGAAAGCCGATGGTAAAGGTCTTGACCGGGCGGTCGCTCAGCCCTGTCATGGTCGCAACCACCGCACTGGAATCGACGCCTCCGCTCAGGAAAGCGCCAAAGGGCACATCGCAGATCATCCGCAACCTGACGGATTCCTTCAAGTGCTCCCGCAGGCCCTCAACGAAATAGTCTTCTTTATGGATCTCGTCGGCTTCGAAAAATACGTCCCAGTAAGAACGGACACTGGGGGGCTTGCCACGCTCGATGGTAAGCGTATAACCGGGCTCGAGTTTATGAATACCCTCAATGATGCTTTCGTTCCGGGGTGTGGTCGAGAACGAAAACAGGTGTGCAACGGAACTCCAGTTCAGCTCGCGGTCGACCCAGGGCAGCTGCAGCAGCGCCTTGAGTTCGGAGGCGAATACCAGCTTGCCATCGAACTCACCAAAGAACAGCGGTTTGATGCCCAGCCGGTCGCGCACCAGCAGCAGCTTCTTGCGGCGATCGTCCCATAGCGCGAAAGCGAACATGCCGCGCAGCTTGTGCACACACTCCACACCGTACTCTTCATAAAGATGAACAATCACCTCGGTATCCGAGGACGTGTGGAACCGGCGGCCGCGCGCTTCCATCTCTGCCCGCAATTCCTGGAAATTATAGATCTCGCCGTTGAACACCACCTGGATGCTGCCGTCGTCGTTGTGAGCAGGTTGCTGTCCGGTGGCGAGATCGATGATGCTCAGGCGCCGCATGCCCAAGCCGACATTGCCATTGACATAATAGCCTTCGTCATCAGGTCCGCGCAGCACCAGGGCATCGCACATGGCCTGGACGTCGGACTGCTTGACCGGTTCACCGCGTATTCCAAATATGCCTGCTATTCCGCACATGGTCGTTAAAGGACTTCCTGGGATTTCGGGATCCGGCGAAGCCGGGTAAAGGGGGTTTTCAGCCAATCGGACAACATCTGTTTTTCATCCGTTTGCATGGGGCCGCACCACTGCAGCAGGGCGTAATAACACACGGTGTAAACACAGCCGATGAGTAGCAATAGCACCGGGCCGGGCACGCTCAATTCTGAAGTGGTCAGGGCAATTTCAACCAGCAGCGCCGGTACCGCAGCTATGCTGGCGATCAGCGCGGTAACTCCAAGGCTTCTCCAGGGCAACAGTCGCGCCATGGGAACTCTCAGGATGTGCTTGATTCGCGCCAGGGCAACGGTTTTTGAGATCACGGCCGCCAGCAGGGTCACCAGGACCGCACCTATCAGATCGAATTGGCCCAGGAACCACTGGATCGTGACGACGATCACCCCCAGGCGAAGCAGGTTCTGGAGTATCAGAAACCGCGTTTCGGCGAAAACGCGCAAGGCCCCGTCCGTCATCAGGGTTGCGAACATCATCGTCAGAGTCCACACCATGAATATCGGAGCGCTGCGTTCATAAACACTGGTGAACAACAGCACGATCAATGTGTTTGCAGTGATCAGCAAGCCCACGCCCATGGGAAAGAAAATCAAAGCGAGCTTGCGAACGCTGTCCAGCCAGATCGAAACCACCGCCTCATGGTCGCCTGCCAGCAATCTCTCCCGCATGTTCACCATCATCACGTTACTGGTTGATGTGATCAGGTATTCCGACAAGGGAATCTGCAGGCACCCAACGGCATAGATCGCGAAGGTGGCCGTATCAAAGTAATAGGAGACCACGTACAGATGCAGATTCATCTGCAGCACTTCGATCAATCCCGCCACGCCGAATGGAACAGCGTAAGCCAGTTGCTGGCGCATGGAGGCGCCGTCGGGGCGCAGATTGCTGGCGAACTCCCGCCTGATGTAGACCAGCGTGGCAGTGAGCCGGATCATCGCAAAGGCGACTGCGCCCAGAAGCAGCCCTCGCAAGTCGGAAAAAAACAGTACCGGTGCGATGTAGAACAAGGCCCGGATGAGGTCAGAGGCCGCATAGGTAACCGATGCGGCGAAGTGCTGCCTGCGCACGGTCATGACGATTTCCAGCACGACCGCGACTAGCATGAACAGCAGGTAGACGCCCAGCAGCGGGATGTAATCCGCGAGACCAGGATTGTTCAGCAGCTCTGCCACCTCCGCACGCCACAGCCAGAGCGCACCCAGCGATAGCGTTCCGAAAAGGCCCAGCACGGCCAGGGTATTGAATACAAACCCCCCGCTGCGGCGGGTTTCGGATGGCAGGAAGTAGTAAAGGCTTTCTGCCATGCCCACCTGGGCGATGCCAAACACCGTACCGAAAATCAGGAATATCTGTTTGTAGCTGCCGAATTCAGTTTGCGTGAAAATTCGGGCGAGCACGATGGGAATGGCGA
>JBGTHE010000446.1:0-3473 GCA_041746335.1 Lysobacterales bacterium
TCGGTGCCTGCATTGGCAAACAGGATATCCAGGCCACCAAAAGCGGCAACCGTGGCCTTGAACGAAGCTTCCACCGCAGCCTCATCGTTGGCTTCCGCTACATAAGTCCGCACCCGCTCTCCGCCGTCAAGGCTGTTGACCAACTCTTCCAGCTTGCTGGCAGAGCGGCCCACCAACATCAGACTTGCGCCTTCCTGCAGGAAGCGCCTGGCGGTTGCCCCACCAATGCCACCCGTAGCACCCGAGATCATCGCTACCTTGCTTTCGAGTCGTAACACATTGCGCTCCTTTCAGTTTGGGCCGGACTGGAATTTCGGCTCTTGCTCGAGGATAAAGGAAAGTATTCGAGAGGCCACAAGATCCGGCTGTTCCATATGGAAATGGTGGCCACCTTCGATCAGATCGTGCTTGCCACCTCCCAGGGCTTTCAGCCGGTTCTGGTACTGTTCCTCCCGCACGACTTCCGAAAAGGGAGAAGCGGTCAGTGACAGGGCGGGTGTTTCCATAAGGCGAAACATATCCAGAATTTGGTCTTCACAAAAATAGATCGGTGAGCTCCAGTATAGCTTTGGGTCGTAGCTCCACTCGTATCCTCCCGTGGTGGGCTGCACCGAGCGCTCGACGATCAGGGTGGCGGCTTCGCGGCTCAGGTCGGAAACTGCCAACCTCGCCTGAATCATGCTTTCAATCGAAGGGTAGGTCTTGAGTGGCCGCGGTGTACCGCGCATCGTTGTCATACTGCGACGTAGCTGCTGGGTCGTTTCGCTGGCCTGGTTGGCGATGGGGCCCAGTGCATCGATCATGCTGAGGCTGCGAACCCGGTCAGGTGCCGCGGTGGCAAATACCGTGGCAATTGCGGCACCCATGGAGTGCCCGACCAGGTGACAGGACTCCCAACCCAGCGCGTTCATGGCCAGGTGGACGTCCCACATAAATTCAATCACGTAGTAGCGGGCAGAAGGATGACGATGCTCTGAGCGTCCGTGTCCGGGGAAGTCCAGTGCCACCACATTCAGTTCGGAAAGCGTGTCGGCCATTTGCACAAACGAGTTGGCATTGTCCAGCCAGCCATGCAGCGCCAAAACCGGAATACCGTCTGGCTTGCCCCATTGCAGGGCTGCCATTTCCAGGTGCGGGGTTTGGAGTTTGATTTCCTGCATGAGTGAGTAAGGCTCCGACTTAAAAAGTTTCAGCGGGCTTCGAGATTGGCGTAAGCCAGCACCAGCCACTTGGCACCGGCACGGTCAAAGTTGACATGCACCCGGGTATGGTCACCCGAGCCTTCAAAGGCCAGCACCGTGCCTTCACCGAATTTGTTGTGCGCGACACCCTGGCCCAAACGAAATGGCCACTCCTGTCCTTTAACCGGTGCAACCCTGGCCACGGTAGTGGGTCGGGAAGCCGGAACCCAGGGCCGGTTCTGTGCCACGCGCGGGCGGATTTCCTGCAAACGCTCTGCCGGTAATTCGTTGATGAAGCGCGACGGGCGGCTGTAGTTTTCGGTGCCGTGCATGCGCCGCACTTCAGCGTAACTCATCACCAGGTGTTCGCGGGCGCGGGTAATTCCCACGTAACACAGGCGACGTTCCTCTTCGAGCCGGCCACCGGCTTCCTCGACGGAGCGCTGATGGGGAAACAGACCCTCTTCTACGCCGGCCATGAACACCAGTGGAAACTCCAGGCCTTTGGCCGAGTGCAGGGTCATCAGTTGCACACAATCGTCCCAACTCTCGCCCTGGGTTTCGCCGGCTTCGAGCGCAGCGCGACTGAGAAACGATTGCAATTCGTTCATACCCACATCGGCATCTTCGGCGGGCAGGATGAAAGAGTCGGCCGCATTTACCAGTTCGCGCAGGTTCTCCACGCGCGTTTCCGTGCGCTCGCGTGGCTCCTTGTCATAGGCTGTCGCAATATCACTTTCGTCAATCACTCCCTGCATCTGGTTGCCTAAAGACCAATCCTTCATGCGTTCCCGCATACCGTTGATCAGGTCAACAAAACCCTGCACTGCGTTGGCAGCTCGCCCTGCCAGCTTTTTCTGCTGCAGGCAGGCGTTGATGGCCTGCCACAAAGTGACGCCTGCAGCCCGCGCGTGAATGCGCAATTCTTCAATCGTTTTATCACCGATGGCCCGGGTGGGTTTGTTGATCACCCGTTCCAGCGCCGCATCATCATTTGGGTTCTGCAACAGGCGCAGATAGGCCAGGGCGTCTTTGACTTCCAGCCTCTCGAAGAAGCGCTGTCCACCGTAAACGCGATAGGGAATGCTTTCGCGCAGCAGATACTCTTCGAACAAACGCGATTGGGCTGTGGTGCGATAGAGGATCGCAGCATCTTCCGCTTTGCGCCCTTCGTCTCTCCAGCGGCGGATCTGTTCGATGACGAAACGCGCCTCATCCTGCTCGTTGTAGGCCGCATAAATCTGGATAGCGGCACCCTCAGCGCCGGCGGTCCACAGCTTCTTGCCCATGCGGCCGGTGTTGTTGGCAATCAGTGCGTTGGCCGCTTCAAGGATATTGCCGGTGGAGCGGTAATTCTGTTCCAGCCGGATGGTGGTCACGTCCGGGAAATCGCGCACGAAACTCTGAACGTTTTCCACCTTGGCACCGCGCCAGCCGTAAATAGACTGGTCATCGTCACCCACCACAAACACCTGCCCGGTCTGGCCTGCGAGCATGCGCAGCCAGGCGTACTGGATGGCGTTGGTGTCCTGGAATTCGTCGATCAACAAATGCTGCAAGCGGCGTTGATAGTGTTGCAGCACTTGCGGCTGCTCGAGCCATAACTCGTGCGCACGCAGCAGTAGTTCGGCAAAATCCACGAGGCCACCGCGCTGGCAATATTCTTCATAGCGGTGATAGATGTTGACCCAAGCTGCTGTGGTGGGATGATCCATGTGCTCGATGTGGTGAGCACGCTCGCCCTCGTCCTTGTGCCCGTTGATGAACCACTGTGCATGCCGCACCGGCCACTGCGACTCGTCATAACCCTCTTCGCGCAGAATGCGGCGCAGCAGACGTTGCTGGTCGTCCGCATCGAGTATCTGGAAATTCTCCGGCAGCCTGGCTTCTTTCCAGTGCATGCGCAAAAGACGATGAGCAATGCCGTGAAACGTGCCTATCCATAAAGGCCGGGTAGAAATTCCCAGCAGCTTGCTAGCGCGTTCGCGCATCTCGCCCGCAGCCTTGTTGGTAAAGGTGACGGCCAGAATACCGAGCGGCGACACATGCCCGACCTGAATCAGCCACGCCAGACGGTGGACCAGCACACGGGTTTTGCCGCTGCCTGCTCCCGCCAGAACCAAAACATGACCTTCAGGCGCGGTTACTGCAGCGCGTTGCGGGTCATTGAGTTCGTCGAGAAGGTGGGAAACATCCATCAGTTTTGGTCACGAGGGCCTGTTAACACTAATTGGGTCGTCGCTGTTGACCCTGAAAAAGCCCCAATCAAGGCGCAAGGAGCGCAGTTTGGTG
>JBGTHE010000447.1:0-3556 GCA_041746335.1 Lysobacterales bacterium
TACTGTTTTCTCCAATCACAAATATGAAAGTCTCTTCATCTTCCTTGATCACCGCTGCCCGGGGAATTATCGGCACATCTTTACGCAGGTCATGCACGATATCGACCCGACCAAACAAACCAGGCTTTACTAACTGGTCCGGATCCCTGACCTGGGTAGTGACACGGAAAGTACCGGTTCCCGGATCTATCACCGGACTGATCCGAATGACCTCACCTGTAAATTGCCGCTCAGGAAAAGCGTCCAGGCGCAATGTTACTTCGAGGCCTTTACGCAGCACTCCGAGCTCTCGTTCAGGTACGTGCAATACTGCCAGCAATGGGTCGTAGCTGGTGATGCTGTAAACGGGTTGGTGCAGTTCGACTAAATTACCCACCCGCACCATGCGCTCGGAAACATAACCAGAAATGGGAGCCTTGATTTCAGTATATTTCAGATCAAGCTGAGCCAGAGCCACCTGGGCCTTCTGTGCTTCAAACTCAGCACTGACGCGTTCAAAGTCCTCAGCACTTACCAGTTGGCGATCAAACAATTCCTTCTTGCGCTGATAATCCGTTTGCAGGCGAGTCAGCGTGGCTTTGTTGCGTTCTACTTCCAGCCGATAACGATCCGGCTCAACTCTCACCAGTAGTTGACCGGCCTTAACGAACTCGCCTTCTTCAGCGTGAATTTGCAGCACCACGCCAGTAATCTGGGACACCACCACTGCCTGCTCATCTGATTCAATGGTGGTTGTACCCGAATAGAATGCGGCCATATCGCCCATGCGTACGATTGCTGTCTCTACCGGAATAGCCACAAGTTCTTCTGTCTTTTCTTTACCATCAGCCTGGGCATCAATGCTCCCATTGGCTTTATCCATGCAGGCCTGCAATGAAAAAGCACAAAGGAAAATCAGCGCCAGTAATCGCTTGTTGCTTATCTGGTTTAGGTTGGGTAGGTTCATGAATGACCCCGGTGTTGTATATAAGTAAAACAGTAACACACCCTTAGATTGCCTTTATGTGCTGAAAGTCACACACCTGCACTCACTGATATAAAGGTGCAAGATTCAAGCCACATTTAAGATTTCGAGTTCCGGACGTGATTCTGGCTGCAGTATGGACGCAGGCCCCTCGCAATTAGTTACAGCTACGCAGTTTCGACGCCCGCAGGCACTGCATTTTGCTTTTCAGTAGACCATCGGGACAATCGAATTCAAGTGTTGGGACTGTGGCGGAATGGCCCAACTAGTGGCCGGAACTACTAGCCTAGAAGTCCAAACTGTTTTTCTGTTCGATTTTCCCCAATCCCTCATTTTCCGGCCCCCGTCAGATTGGTTTGCTGACGGTCACCAGCTATAATCGCCGGCTGTTGTTGTTCACTCGTGAGATTGAAATGCGTTTGAATTTCTTGATACCGCCATTGCTGCTGTTGAGCGGTTCGCTGGCGGCTGCTGAAGGTAATGCCGAAGCGGGGGCTGTTAAGGCCTATACCTGTACTGGATGTCATGGGGTGCCCGGGTATAACAATGTCTACCCGACTTATAAAGTGCCAAAGCTGGGCGGTCAAAATTACGAGTACCTGGTGACTGCTTTGCACGCCTATCGTAACGGCGAGCGCACGCATGCCACGATGCAGAATCAAGCTATGAGCCTGAGTGAACAGGACATACTGGACATCTCCGCCTACTTTGTAGAAATCGCGAAAAGCCAAACGAAATGAAACACCCCATGTTGAAAACACTGACTTTTATACTGCTGCTGGGATTTCTTGTTCCGGGCATTTCCTTGGCCAAAGGTAATCCTGTCAAGGGCCAGGAAAAGGCAGCTACCTGCGAAGCGTGCCATGGTAAAGAAGGTCTCAGCATCGATCCCAACTATCCCAATCTCGCCGGGCAGCATTCAAGTTATCTGGTCAAGACACTCAGCGATTACCGCTCAGGCCAACGCACCAAAGCAATCATGGCCAGCTTTGCTGCGAACCTGACCAATCAGGACATTCTGGATTTGGCGGCATGGTATGCAAGCCAGGACGGCCTGAAAGACTTGTCAATAAAATAGTGCTGCGGACGTCAGCAAAGACGGACTTGCGTGAAAGGGTCAGGCCGGTCAATGCCAATTTGAAGATTCAAACGGCCGATTGGCCTCGCGCATCAGAAGCATAATAAGGATTGGCCCCGCTGCGGTGATCGGTCGCATCCAGAACACCTGTTAACTCCGGAATTTTTGTCATCAGTGTCTTTTCTATGCCCTGCTTCAGGGTAACATCCGCCATCCCGCAGCCCTGGCAGCCACCACCGAAGCGCAGAACTGCGCGAAGATCTTCAGTAATTTCCGTGAGAGCCACCTTTCCTCCGTGAGAAGCAAGGGAGGGATTGATATCTGTTTCCAGTAACCATTCAATCCGCTCGACCAATGGCGCATCGCTGGCCGGCTCATGCCCACGAATTCCGGGAGCGCGTATGGATAACTGCCCACCCGTGGCATTCTCGTCGAAGTCTATTTCCGCCTTGTCCAGCCACTTTTCGCTGGCCATTGCAACGTACAGATTAAAACCCTGGAACTCCATAACCCGGTCCGCATCATGATGCTGGCCGCTTGGGCAAAACTGCAGGTCGCAGACAGCGTTCGGCGTACCCGGCGCATTGACCACCATACGCAAACCCAATCCGGGCTCGTCCTGTTGTTCAATCAGGCGCAAAAAATAAGCTTGTGCTGAATGGCTGACTTCAATCATGGGTTGATTTTTCGCAAGGCTGCTTTTGGTAACTCATTTAGTTAAGTGGTTTCGGTCGCTGCTGATTTCAAGGCTTCGGCGAGGAAAGGCAGAGAATGATCCAGACGCCAGTCTATACCGGAATGGTTGCCTTGAAACTCTTCGAAATGACATTTGATCCTCAATTCCCTTAAAATTTTTACCAGTTTGCGTGTACCGAACTGGGTGCCGTATTGATCAAAACTGCCAACGTCAATATACAGCGCCTTCAAAGCACGCAAGGCATTCGCGTGTTTAGGTACCAGATTGATGGGATCGAACTCCAGCCAGTGCTGCCATCTCGCTTCATCCAGGTTGCAGGTATTTAGATCGAAAGGTAAGCGGATCCTATCTGGATTCTCTGGATCCGGATCATAGCTGGCAGCCATGGCCAGTATCATAAGGGTGTTGAAATCATTTCCAGTTGGCTGGTGAGAAGTCCAGAACGCGCGGATGAAATCTCGAACGTCACCGGAATACTTCGACAGCGTAAGGCAGGTTTCGGGAAACGCAGGGCGAAATACCAGATCAAAACCCACATCACCGGCATGGCTGGCAGCGGCGCCCCAGATATCCGGATAATGCATTGCATGATACAGGGCACCATAGCCACCCGATGATTTACCAAATATTCCACGGCCCGAGGCTTTATGCACCACGTTCAGCTGGCTGGATACGAAGGGAACCAATTCCTCGACCAGATAATCCGCATAGCGGCCTATACTGGAAGAATTGACGTATTGATTACCCCCCAGAGTGGTGTAGCAATCCGGCATAACAACGACTACTGGCGGCAGCAGCCCCTGCCCAATCAGCCTGT
>JBGTHE010000448.1:0-2849 GCA_041746335.1 Lysobacterales bacterium
GAGGGGTGAGCCCACGATCTGGTACTGCCAGTAGACCAACATCGGCAGTGCCAGTAACACCAGCAATCCAGTCACCTTGAACCGCGAGTCGCCCCGCAGCAGCGGCCACAGGACCCACAGGCCAGCAACCAGAACCACACACAGAGAAACCAGCCAGAACATCAGTCAGACAGGTCCTCGTTACTTTCTGCGGGATCGAAATCGTTGGAGTTTTCCACGAGGCGGTGACGGCGGACCGAATAGGCCACTACTAGGCCACCACCCCCCAACAACAATGCGGGAGCCAGCCACAGCAGCAGCGTGTTGCCTCCCATCGCGGGACGATAGAGAACAAAATCACCGTAGCGATCAACCAGAAAACCGCGGATCTGCTCGTCGCTCTGGCCGTCCATCATCATGTCGTGAATTTCCTGGCGAAGATCCTGTGCCAGTGGCGCATCCGAATCGGCCAGGCTCTGATTCTGGCACACCGCGCACCGCAGCTCTTCGGTCAGATCCTGAAATCGCTGTTCCTGCTCGGCACTGTCAAAGCTCAAGGGTGCTGAGGCAAAAATCAGAATCGGGACCAGCAAAAGGGCAAGCGCCTGCAGAACAGCGCTGATTCTCATTGCAACTCACCGCGGTTCAATCTTCCCAAAATTTCCTGCTGCACAATTTCCGGAGTGAGTGCGCCTATCTGCTTGAAGACAATTTTGCCGTGAGCATCGATCAGGAATGTTTCAGGTGCTGCATAGACTCCGAAATCAATGGCAGTGCTGCCGCTTTCATCCGCGAGGATCAGGGCGAAGGGGTTGCCGAAGTGCTGAAGCCATGCTTGAGCATCGGTCGGGTCGTCGCGATAGTTGAGCCCCACAATTTTCAGCTGACCAGACTCGGCCAGATCCTCAATTACCGGATGCTCTACGCGACAGGTCACGCACCAGCTGGCCCACACATTCAGCAGAAAGGGCTCGCCCAACAATTCGGAATGTGCGATCAGATTTTCAGGCTGCCCCAGAACGGGCAAAGTAAAAGAAGGCATGTCCTTGCCGATCAACGGTGAAGGCAGTTCAGTTTTTTTGTCTGCAATGGTCAGCCCTACCGCCAGCAATGCAGCCAGCAGCAGAAAAGCGAACAGCGGCAACAGACGTGACATCATGCCGCGCTTTCCTGCAAATGGACCTCTTCAGTGGCAGGCTCCGTCACTTTGCGGGCTACCCGGTAGCGCCGGTCGCTGGCTGCCAGCAAGCCACCTGCCATCATCATCAGTGCACCCAGCCAGATGCAGCGAACGAAAGGTTTGTGATAAATGCGCACCGCCCACGCCGTGCCCTGTTCATCCAGGGGTTCACCTAAGGAAACGTACAGATCGCGGGTGAGGCCCGGATCAATCGCCGCTTCTGTCATGACCTGCCCCTGAAGTTTGTAGCGGCGCTTTTCCGGATGCAGCAATGCAATTTCCTCACCGTCCCGCTGCACGCTGAATAAGCCCTGATCCGCTACAAAATTTGCGCCTGCCACTACTCTGGTGCCTCTGAACTCGAAGCTGTAGCCCGCCATATCGAAACGATCGCCCGCGATCATGCGCAGATGCTTTTCAGAGCTGATGGCATTGGTGAGTCCGGCACCGATGACGAAAACTCCCACGCCCAGATGTGCCAGAGTCATTCCGGCAATACTTCGACTGGGCCAATGGTTGTCTGAAGCTGCCAGCACTCGCAGATAATTCCGAATGCTGCTGATGATCACCCAGCTGCCGCCGGCGACGGCCGCCAATCCCCAGAACCCGCTGGTCGGCAAGAGCCACCAGGCCGCTATTGTGGCAGTTAGCGAAAGAACTGCCGGAAGAGCCAGTTCTGCCGTAACCCGTTTCAATTCGTCCTTCTGCCACCTGGTATTGAAGCCGATCGGTAGAAGCAATAACAAGGGAATCATCAGCCATGCAAACAAGGTACCAAAATAAGGCGGCCCTACAGAAATTTTCCCCAACCCGAGCGCATCGATCAATAGCGGATATAAAGTTCCCATCAGAACCATGGCGGTCATTATTGCCAGGATCAGGTTGTTCAGTAGCAACAAGGTTTCACGTGAGAACCCGGCAAAACGGCTACCCCGGATCATGCCAGGGGCACGCAACGCGAACAGCAGCAGGGAACCACCCACCACGATCAGCAAATACATCAGTATGAACACACCACGGGTTGGGTCAGAAGCGAAGGCATGTACGGAAGTCAGAACGCCTGAGCGGACCAGGAAGGTGCCTAACAGGCTGAGTGAGAAAGCTGCAATGGCCAGTATCAATGTCCAGTTGCGGAAAGCGCCGCGTTTTTCTGTTACCGCCTGTGAATGAATCAAAGCCGTAGCCACCAGCCAGGGCATGAAGGAAGCGTTTTCCACCGGATCCCAGAACCACCAGCCACCCCAACCGAGCTCGTAATAAGCCCACCAGCTGCCCAGGGCAATACCGATGGTCAGGAACGACCAGGCCACATGGGTCCAAGGTCGCGACCAGCGGACCCATTGACGATTGACCTGACCGCCCAGCAATGCCGCCACGGCAAACGCAAACGGAACCGAGAGGCCTACGTAGCCCATGTACAGCAAGGGGGGGTGGATGATCAGACCAATATCCTGCAACAGGGGATTGAGGTCCATGCCTTCAGCGGCAGCGGGGATCAAGCGGCCGAACGGGTTGGAGGTGTACAGTACAAACAGCAGGAAGCCGACACTGATCCAGCCCAGCGTTCCCAATACTCGCGCGCGGAACTCATCGGGCAACCCACGGCTGAACAGGGCTACGGCCGCAGTCCAGAGCGCCAATACCAGCTCCCACAGGAGCAGCGAGCCTTCATGGGCGCCCCAGACTGCTG
>JBGTHE010000449.1:0-14014 GCA_041746335.1 Lysobacterales bacterium
GAAGTTGGCAAAAGTTCCAGGCCTGCCTGAACCATTAGTATGCGTTTGCGCAGCCGGACCATCGCCATCAGACTCCATATGTTCCCAGCGCAAAGTAATATTCACATTCTCGCTAGCTGCAAAAGTCATAACCGGCCGAAAAATCTTGGTCTCAGAGGCCCCATGGTTTTCACCGTCAAACAGATTGGTGAACCAGCCGTCGTCATCGTGATAATAGGCGCTCATTCTCAAGCCTATGGTGTCGGTAACCGGTCCGCCAACAGCGCCCATGCCGTAATACGCAGAACCGCCATCACCATTTGGATTGGCTTCGTACGCGCCTTTCACCGAAAATTCAAACTCGTCGCCAGGCTTTTTCGTGTTGATCAGTACGGCGCCACCGGTCACGTTGCGACCGAACAGGGTACCCTGCGGACCGCGCAGCACTTCGATACTCTGAACATCGAACATGTCGATAACCACGCCCTGATTCAGGCCCATATAAACCCCATCCACGAACACACCCACGGTGGGATCGATGGAAGGAATGGAGCTATTGATACCCAACCCACGGATTGAGAAGTTGGCGACACTTTTGATCGTACCTATGTCATCCAGAGCTACGTTGGGCATGCCAACCGTCAGGTCATTTACACTTCTGACTTTCAAAGCCTCCAACTGGTCAGAATTGAATGCTGATATTGCAATGGGAACCTGCTGTGACATTTCCTCGCGTTTGCGAGCAGTTACAACCACTTCTTCGAGCAGAGCCGAAGTGCTACCTGAATACTCGTCGTCCTGTTCCTGAGCCATCAGGCCAGAACTGGAACATGCCAGACCAAGAGCGATAAAAAATGTAAGTGATGTTGGATTGAGAAATTTCGAAGCGAAGGAGTTTATTGTTCTAACTCTAAGTTTTAACATCTTCTGTTACCCCAAGGGTAGTTGTGCGCGCCATAATTCTATCCTTAAACGCAGCAAAATTTACATTTTTTTAATAAATTAATACGATTGCCGGTCCGACTATGCAAGTCGATCCCTGGGTGGATACTCCAGTTCAAATGCCGTTTTCTGCGTTCATGACTAATTCCCCGAAGAAGGTCTCACAGTCTCATGCCACAAGCGGGTATGCACATTCCTGGTTAGGCGCGGATAGCTGGCGGTGATGGCCACAATCTGGGAAACTCTGAATAAACAAGTTTTTCCTTTTGCTGAACCGGAAAACGAAGAATTACTGCCATGTACAAACAACCCAACACTGATTCCTGCTTTATTTGTGGCCGCAAAAACCCAGTTGGGCTGTACATGCACTTTTACGACTATGGCGAGGACGAGGTAATCAGCGAATACACTGTTCCGGAACGATATCAGGGCTATCCCGGCATTGTTCACGGAGGCATCCAGGCAGCCATGCTGGATGAAGTAGTGGGAAGGGTTGCCATGATAGCGGACCACCATCATTTCATGATGTCTGTCACGCTGAACGTCAAGTATCGGCACTCGGTTCCGGTGGAAACCCCGCTGCGTGTTGTGGGAAAAATCATTCGTCTGCGCGGCAGACTGGGAAAAGCCAGCGGCCAGATCTGCTTGCCCGACGGCACTGTCGCCTGTGAAGCAGAGATGACCCTGGCAGACGTTCCGGCACCATTGCTGGAACGCACTGATCCGAAACTGCTGAATTGGAAAATTGACTGAACGATTTCGCTCAGACAAATGCCTGCTGTGGTCAGTCCCGGACCACTGATCTGCTTGCGTGCCTGCAGTGATGTGTGCGTGATTTACGGTTAGGGAATTCGGTTGTTATGACTGGAACTTGAACGAGGAAAATATTCTCCCGTAAACCACGGTAAGCCTCCAGCTTTGTGGCTGAGCAACCAACAACCCATGAAGGGCCGGCATTCCCAGTCGTTCATTAAAGATTCGCTACAATTGCCGAATGCAACTCCATCAGGCATACAACTTACTGCAACAGGGTCAACTCGATCAGGCCAAAGCCCTATGTGCCGAGCTGATCGACGCCCGACCAGAACAACCCGGTGCCCTGATGTTGATGTCGGCGATCGTGCACCGCCAGGGCGACCAGCAAGCTGCCGTTAAATTTATTCTGCAAGCCGCAACGTTGCAGGCTGGAGACACTCAAGCGCAGCTGCAGCTGGTGCGCGCCTTGCGCAATATGGGGGCTTTCGCAGAGGCAAGTCACTTACTGTCTCCTCTGGATAAAAATACCCCGGAAGTGGCTCTCAGTCGGACCCAGCTGGATTGGCACAGCGGAAAATATACCTCAGCTTTGGAAGATTTTGCTGCAGCTGTAGAGCGGTGGCCACACCATCTGGACTCTATGCTGGCCTACTGTCGTGCTCTGCTTCGGCTGGGCCAATTTGACCTGGGTGAAAAACACTTGCTGTTGGCACTTCGTCGCTGGCCAAACCAGGTTGAAATTGCCCACCTCCTTGCTGTAGTGCAGTTGGACCGGAGCAATCCGGCCCTGGCTTTAGCGCAGTTACAAGCTCTGCCGGCGCAGACAGCGCCAGATAGCATGGCGCACCGCCTGGCGCTGGCATTGCAAATCCTGCAAGGCCAGTCTCGCCCAGAAGCATCAGGGCGCCCCGATGCTATTGAAGAGGGCTTTACGTGGGCGCGCAGGCAGTCAGCGAATATCCACTGGTTTGGCACCAATACTGGGTTGCTGCGTTGGGCCATGCAAGAGATCGGGTCCGATACGCTGGGTAAAGGCCCAGTCGTAGAATGCGGCGTGTACCATGGTTTTTCGCTGGCGCAAATTGCCGCCGCCACTGAGCGCCCGATTCACGGATTCGACAGCTTTGAAGGCTTGCCGGAAGAATGGAAACCGGGGGAACCTGCCGGCAGCTACAGTACTCAAGGTCGAATCCCCTTCATGCCCGCACATGTGAAGCTGCATCGGGGCTGGTTTGAAGACACCCTCGCGGGCTTTGTTGCCCAACTGACTGAACCCATCGCGCTGCTACATGTGGATTGCGATCTTTACTCGTCAACCCGCACTGTTTTGTCTGTTCTGGGGCCAAGGCTGAGCAGGGGCAGCCTGCTGATTTTCGATGACTTCCTGGGCTACGCCGGATACGAACAACACGAATTTCGCGCAGCTCATGAATATTTCACGGCTTCCGGGCAACGCTTTGAACTGGTGGGGGCGGTACTGCTGGGTCGGGCCGTAGCCTACCGCCTGCTTGAATAAACGCTGGGCACTCTGACAAATTTTTTTGGCCTATCGGGAATTGATACGTTGATTCGCCTCATCCATAGCCCGAATAAAGCTGCCTTCGTCACCCCGAACTACCGCATCGGATAAAACGTCCAGAACTCGCCGGAAATGCCCGATGACTTCTGCGGTCTTGCTGTTGCCCTGCTGAATCTCGAAGTAGAGGTGCGGATTTTCTGAAACCACCTGCGCCGCTACCCGCAGCTGGGCATTGAAAGTACTGGATGAAATCTGCTGCAGCAGGGGTACGGCTTCACCGCTGCCTGCCAGTGTTGAGGCAAACGCAATATTCACCATATGTGACAGGCTCAATACCCAGGCCATGACCTCGTCATGTTCTTCCAGACTGAGGTCAACCCGCTCAGCTGCAGTGTGAGCAAACAATGCGCGAGCTTCTGCGACGGCTGCCGCGTGGCCCACATCGACGAACAGGATGTGCCTGCCGGAAAGACCAATCTCATTGGGTCCAAACATGGGATGGACCGAGCATACCCGGCTGCCTGCCTGTCGCAGCGCTTCAAGGCCAGTGCGCATGGGGCTTTTCAGAGAACCAATATCAAACACTAGGCCTCGTGGTTTCAGCTCCGCCAGGCGGTGCAGGACCGTGTTCGAAGGACGCAGCGGCACAGCCACCACCAGCAGGTCAAATTCATTGATTCGACTTTCCCAATCTTCAATACGCTTGAAGGCTGCTTCACGTTTGGAAGGATCGGCAATCACCACGTCATAGCCCACCATATCCAGGTAGCGGGACATCCATTCGCCCATTCGACCCGCGCCTCCGATCACCAGGGCAGACTGCCCCAGCCCGTGATCTGATCGCGCCAGCTGATGGGTTTCCTGGTTGCCCAATGAATGATGAATCAGAATCTCCAGCACCTCACGGGCCAACCTCCCGGATAAACCCCTGGTCTTCGCGCGGGCCATGCCCCGCTCAATCACTTCGAGCTCACGTGCATAATGCCGCAGCGGAGCGCCGGTTTGCAGCTTGTGTTCACCTATGGTCGTCACTACGGCCTGTCGCTCGGCAATCAGATCAATGATGCCATCGTCAATGGCATCGAGCCGCTGGCGATGCTCGAGCAACTCACTGGCTGTTAATGTACCTGGGGAACTCATGATTGAGCATACCTGCAATGGTGGCTTGCGAAAGGCAGGATTCTAGGGCTTTGATCGGCTATGCTCCAGTAAAACTTCCTGCCCTGACCCTGCTCGCGAAACAGTGGCTACTGGCGGTCATTAATGTTGTGGATCAGGTATTTCGGGCAGACAGTGATACCCTTTAACGCAGACCGATTCACCGGGACACTCAAAATCATGAATGACAAGCAACTGAAAGAACTTTTAAGAAAGCTGAATGAAGAGCTGGAAAAGACAGACTCAGTGGACGCAGACACGGCGACCTTGTTGCAGGAACTGGAAGACGATCTGCAACGCCTCAGCGCGGGAGACCCAGCTGCACAGGAATACGAGTCGGTTTTAAGCCAGGCTCAGGCCCTGGAAACGCGCTTCGCAGCGGAACATCCGACGGCAGAGCGTTTCATCAGGGAGATCATGGATATGCTGGCGAAGGTGGGAATCTGAGAAGACACATTCAAATCGCAGCCAGACTGGTCCATCACACTGAAAACAAATTCAGTCGCGCTGTTCACCCACCCAGGGCAGCCGGATTGCTGATATCACCCTTGTTGAAATCCACATATTCTTCGCTCAGGTCGCAGGCATAAACTATGGCCTTGCCCTCACCCAGGTTCAGGCGGATGTGCAGATCAAACTCAGCCGGGGCCACGCAGGCACAGAGCGTGGCAAAGTCCACTCGTGTGGGCAAGCCCTTGCGCAGTGACCAGACGATGTCCTTACTGCCCGGCGCGCTGTAACCCAGATCAACTTTCTCCTCCACAATTTTGGCCGGTGAATAGCCCAGAGCATCAATGATCCTCCCCCAGTTCGGATCACCGCCAAACCAACTGGTCTTGACCAGCACACTGTTACCCACCCAGCGCGCAGCCCGGTCAGCATCCAGATGGGTTTTGGCCCCACTCACCCGGATGGTCACGACGCGGCTGACGCCTTCGCCATCTGAAACAATTTTTTGCGCCAGAGTCAGGCAAACCTGATTGAGAGCAGCCTGGAACAATTTTCCCTGCGGGCTTTGCAGACTTTTGATGCTGTTGTTACCCGCCATGCCATTGCTCAGGGCCACCACGGTATCGTTGGTACTCATATCACCATCAATGGTGATGCGATTGAACGACAAGGCTACCGCCTGGCGCAATGCCGATTTAAGGGTTTTCGAATTGATGGCTGCGTCCGAGGTTATAAAACCCAGCATGGTGGCGTGCAAAGGGCTGGACGCCGGACGTTTGCCCGAGGGACTCATGCCCGGTTCTATCATTCCGGCGCCTTTGGAAATGCCACCAATGGTGACCTTTTTGCCATCCAGGGTGAATTCGATAGCTACTTCCTTGGAAACCGAGTCGCTGGTCATGATGGCTTCGGCGGCATGAGCAGCAGCCTCGCGGCTGTCAGACAGTTTGCCCGCCGCATCCTGAATACCGGACAGCACCCGGTCCATGGGCATGGGCAAGCCAATGCGTCCGGTAGAGCAAACCAGCATGTCCTCAACGACCAGCCCCAGGGCTTTGGCCGCAGTGGCCACCATTTTCTGTGCGTCCTTCATACCCTGCTTACCGGTACAGGCATTGGCATTGCCGCTGTTAGATACCACCGCCTGCGCCTTGGCTTTACTGGCCGCTGCAATGCTTACTTTGACCGGCGCAGCACAGACCTGGTTGGTCGTAAACATCCCAGCCACCGTGGCCGGGCAAACGGACGCAATCAGCATCAGATCGCGCTTCGGGCCTTTATTCGAGCCTTTACCCGTACCCAGTCGCTTGATGTCACAAAACACGCCAGCAGCGCGAAAACCCTGTGGCGAGGTCACGGATCCTTCAATAATTTTCAGTTTTTTATCCATTCGCTCATCATAACTTCATGCATAGCTGTTGACACCCAATTAACCGGGCAACCTGAAATTCTCCGGGGTTGTGAGAAGAGATTAGCGGTATTCGAGGATGCTGAACCGTCGGAACACGAGAGCAGGGTGCAGCCCTTAAGGATGATAGAGTAAACCGGAACTTTGAAACGGCAACCGGAGTAATGGCATGCGCAAGATGTCCCTGATTGATTCGTTCTTCCTGATCAACGAATCACGTCGCACACCCATGCACGTTGCTTCTGTCAGTTTGTTCTCCCTTCCACGAGGTGTCGATGACACCACATTTCTCAGCGACCTGCGGGAATCTTTGAGAACCGACCAGCCCTTGCGTCATCCCTTTGGCCACAAACTCAAAACCGGCCCGCTGGGCACCTTGGGACCCATTCATTGGGAAACCGATGAACAACTGGACTGGGACTACCACATTCGCCATTCTGCCCTGCCCAAACCCGGGCGCTATCGGGAATTGTTTGCATTGGCTTCGCGCTTGCATGGCTCCCTGATGGACCGCTCGCGTCCGCTTTGGGAATTGCACCTGATCGAAGGACTGCAAAGCCGCCAGTTCGCCACCTATTTCAAGATGCACCACTGCGCCATAGACGGCGTGGGCAGCATGCATCTCGTGCAAAGCATGTTTTCTTCGAATTCCCGAACACGCCTGGAGGAATCACCCTTCTCACAATCGGCTTTCGAACAATACCGCAGGAAACTGGACATAAAACCGAAGCCCGCTATGGAGCCCCGGGAAAATGAAATCATGGCGGTAGCGGAATTCCTGCGTGAACAAATGGGTGGCGCCGTCAATGTTGCCAATGCTTTACGCCGTTATGCCGGAGTCTGGATGGGCATGAGCGACAAGCTCACCGTGCCGTGGCGCCAGGTACCGAAAACGGGGCTGAATACGCAAATAACCGGTGCGCGTCGTTTTGTTGCCCAGTCCTGGCCCATTGATCGTTTTAAAGCTATAGCAAAGGCTTTTAACGGCACTCTGAACGATACAGTGCTGGCGGTTTGCGCTGGCGCCCTGAGGTTGCAATTGCAGGAACAGCAAGCGCTGCCTGCCCATTCACTGAAAGCTATGGCCCCGGTCTCGTTGCGGGATGCGAGCGATCTGGAAACTGCCAATGCAGTGGCCTTCATCACCGCTGACCTCGGTACCAATGAAAACGATCCAGCCAGGCGCATGCAGGTAATCAAGGAATCCATGCGCGCCGGCAAGAAACAACTGCAAGGGATGAGCGCGCGCGAAGCACAGGTTTATACCGCTATCACGCAGGCACCCATGTTGATACTGACCCTGGCGGGCCTGGCAGGTAGATTTCCGGCGTTCAGCACCGTCATTTCCAACGTACCTGGCCCCCGACAGCCGCAGTATTGGAACGGAGCACGGCTGGATGGCATGTATCCGGTGTCCATTCCCTTCGATGGCTTCGCTGTCAATATCACTTTGTTGAGCAATAACGATAACCTGGATTTCGGCATTGTGGCCTGCCGCCATTCAGTGCCGCAAGTCCAGCATTTGATTGATCATATGGAGACTGCTCTTCAGGAACTGGAACTGGCTGGGGGAATTTCCAGCCAACAAGCAACCGCTTCACCGGCCAGCAGTACGGACCGGCAACTCCTGCTGCACAAAAAAGCTGTCAGCAGGAAGTTACCAGCCAAGAAAACAATAAAGAAGAATACCCCAGGCAAAAAAGGAATTGCCAGGAAGGTTGCAAGCAAAAAAACTGGCAAGAAGACCAAGAAGACTATGACGAAGTGAACGAGCGCCGGCTCGTGATGTCAGTAGGACAGCCGAAGCACTTGCAGATCCCCTCAGATCTGCGCCAATCTCTTTGAAAAATCCCCGAAAAGAGTTTCAGTACTGTTGCGTACTTGTTGCAAACATTCCTGAAAGGGCTCGAAATCATTTTGATATTGCGCCGAATCCAGGCAAAGGGTCAGGGCGTTACGCAAGGCCGGGGTCCACTGAAGGGGTGGCAAAGCCGCCCCTTCGAGTTCCCAGTTGAAAGCAAATCTGGCCATTCGGCCATTACCATCAACAAATGCATGAATTCGGTTGATTGAAGCCAGCAACAACAGTGCTCGACTCAAGCCAGCAGGCAATGAGGGGTAAATCTCATCCAGCAGCACCCTTACGCTATTGATCACCTGTTGCGGGGCAGTGGTCCGGTGGAGCCCGATAATGTTGGGGGCAAACTTGAATAGCCCGGGCAGGCACCCTTCCAGTCTGTCGAATATTCGGAAATGCCAGTAGCGCAACCAGGCCTCACCATTACCCTGGTTGATGTGAGACGGACTCAGACGCTGGCGATCCAATACAACATTCCAGACATTCCGCAAATTCTGTCCAGCAGCATCCAACGATCTGCCATCGGTTTGATGGAGTTGCTGGGCTTGCCACAGATTAACCATTTCGGCTGCATCGTCTGCTGCCCGACTCAGCAGGCAGGCTTCCACAAAAGCAACTTGATGTTGCTCAAGCCCGTGTTCCAAGTCAGGAATTTGCCAGGCAAATTGCTGGCAGCCCAACGCCATGGCACGCAGACTGTCTACCGTTCGATAGTGAGATTGCAGCAGGATGCCGGGCGCTGATTGCAATTCTTCCTGCAGCTCCCGCAGATTGTGGGATTTTGCAGCTACGCCAAGAAAATGGGGCAGGCGCTGCTGCTCCATTAACACTGCTTGCGTTATCAGGACCTGGTTCCGCAATTCGGCTGGCAATTGATTCTGCTGCGCCAGTTTCGTAACGCAATCGAATGCCTCCGGAATTTTGCCCTGGCTTGCCAGTGCGAGGCCAATATTGAAGCTGGCCTCGGCAAGGTCCGGTTTGATTTTTAAAGCCGCTTTCAACGGTCCCAACGCTGCTTCAAAGTCCCCACTTCCAGCGAGACAAGCCCCCGTGCCCAGCAGCAGGTAGGGATTATCTGGCATGACCTTGAGTAACTGGCTGTAGTCCTCCATTGCCGATTGCCAATGTGCTGCCTGCCGGTAGGCCTCCGCACGAGACAGACGTGCACCTCTGGCCTGGGCATCAATGTCCAGCGCTTTGCTGGCGGCCACTACCACCGCTTCATAAAGACCTTCTGCCAGACGGATCATGGCCAGAGCCGCCCAGTTCTGAGCGATTTCTGGTTTAAGATTCAGGGCCATTTCCAGCTGGTTTCCGGCCGCGTTCAAATGGCCCTGATTTTGCAAAAGCTCTGCATACAACACATGGGCACGGGAGTCTTCAGGAAAATCCTGAATGATTGAAAGGAAATCCTGAGTCGCTGCTTTCGCGTGCTCGGCAGTTTGCAACTGGGCTCTGGCCAGCCTTGGGGCTGCCAACTCGGGACGTTGTTGGGCGATGTGTTGCAACCACTGCAGGGCTGGAGCAGTTCCCCGGCTTTGTTGCATCTCGAGGGCCGCCAGCAACCAGGCCTGGTAGTCATTTGGCAGCAGTTCTATGCTCTTTCGAATCGCCGTGCTGAGATCCGAGCCAGACCGGGTACGGGCAATTGTCTGCGCAATAGCCAGCCAAGCAGCACCATCGTTCGGGTTACGTTCTACCCGCGCTTTCAGGTTGCTGAGCGAGTCAGTTTGAGTACCCGGAGAAGCAAACGTCATGCACGCATGATACCAATAAAAGCAAAACCAGCCAGGTCAGCCCTGACTGAAGATCAAACTTATCCAGACCTCAACCTTTGCAATTATCGGGCAGGAGTTTCTCGTCTATACCCTGTGCGCCACAGGTCCACTCGACCCGAGCATTCGCGCCGGAAGTTTGGTTGCCGGCGATGTACAGATACTGAGCAACGCCAGCGAGGTTCTCTGCAACGCCTTCTTTAATGAATACTTTTACAACCACGTCGTTGTCCATTTCTGGCGCAAAGACCTGCATATCCTGCACATATTCCGGTGCCTTCAAGGTATCCGTTTTCATGGCCTCAGCTTCACGCATGTTCTGGGGAAACCGGCCGGTGGTCATGTAATACATTTCCAGCTTCCGCTTTGACTCATGGGCGATGTTCAAAGCCTCAGTCAACTGCGACTTGGTTACAAAGGCCTCATACTTGGGGACAGCAACCAGTCCGAGGGCGCCCACAACCGCCACGATGATAACGCCTTGAATCAAACTGAAACCCGATTGGAACCTGTTCATACCCCATCACCCCTGTTCATTTGTGTAATTCCCTTGGAGGAGTTAATGCGGAAATTATGCCAACCTAGTATGCATAATTAAAACAATGAGTTGACGATGGCCGCGATTCTCCTTAGCAGGCGCTATACCCTGTAATTTGTCACAGGCTGACAAAAGTGGTCTGGCGCCCCGATTATTTGGGAGAAGGAACACTTTCATGAAATGCATCATTCGGACCGCGTTTTACTCGGCGGGAACGCGCACCCAGCCTTCCATCAGAACCCGGGCACTGCGACTCATGCTGGCTTTTGTTATCGTCCATACGCCAGCCTGGTGTATAGCCTTCGCGCCAACCCGCAAAGTGCCTGAGGGGTGGCCGAAACGGACAGATTGACGTTCACCCCCACCCGCAGCCAGATTGACCAGAGTTCCCGGCACTGCTGCAGCCGCGCCAATGGCCACTGCAGCCGTGCCCATCATGGCGTGATGCAACTTACCCATGGACAAGGCCCGCACCAGCACATCGATATCAGCTGAGGAGACGATTTTGCCGCTGGAGGCTGTATACGTGGCGGCCGGGGCAACAAAAGCAACCTTCGGTGTGTGCTGCCGACCCAACGCTTCTGTCAGATTCTGGATCAAGCCCATGCGCACAGCACCATATGCCCGGATGGTTTCGAACCGGGTAAGCGCTTGCTGGTCATTATTGATATCGTCTTGGAGCTCGGTGCCGGAATATCCAATATCTGCTGCGTTGAGAAAAATCGTCGAGATACCGGCATTGATCAGGGTGGCCGGGAACCGCCCCACGCCGGGCACTTCGAGTTCATCAACCACATTTCCGGTGGGAAAAAAGGAGCCCTCACCTTCCGCGGGGTCCATGAAATCCAGCTGTATTTCCGCGGCCGGAAACGTCACGCCGTCCAACTCGAAATCGCCGGTCTCCTGGGGTTCGCCATTCGTCATTGGCACGTGAGCCACGATGGTTTTGCCAATGTTCTCCTGCCAGATACGGATTGAGGCATTGCCGTTTTGCGGAACCCGGCCCGCCTTTACCAGGCCGCTGCTGATGGCGAACGGTCCGACAGCAGAAGAGAGGTTGCCACAATTACCACTCCAGTCAACAAAGGCCCGGTCGATCGCGATCTGCCCAAACAGATAATTGACATCGTGATCGGGCCTGTCGCTGGTGGACACAATTACCGCCTTGCTGGTGCTGGAGGTGGCGCCTCCCATGCCGTCTGTGTGCTTGCCATAAGGATCGGGACTGCCAATGACACGCAGCAGAAAGACATCCCGCTCAGGCCCGGGCTTTTGCGCTGCAGCTGGCAAGTCCTGTAAGCGGAAAAATACCCCTTTACTGGTGCCTCCACGCATATAAACGGCGGGAATTCGCATCTGCGGTACATGGCTCACTGTCTGATTTCTCGCATTAGCAATCTCCAAGGGCCTGGCGAACTACTTAGGAAAGCTCTGATTAATCCATCCTTGAATTATCAGAGCACGCAAAACAAAAACTATGATTTTTTTGTTTTGCTTCATTTTCATTGATTTGCAATCACTGAAAATGGCGGCACATCCCTGTACCGCGGCAACTCTGAATTATTCAGAGTTGCCTTAGATCAAGCGGCTGACTCCAGGAAATCCTGGGCAAAACGCTGCAAAACGCCACCTGCTGTGTAGATGGAGGCTTCTTCTGCGGTATCCAATCGGCACAGCACCGGCACTTCCACTTTCTCGCCATTCCTGCGACGAATCACCAGTGTCAGGTTGGCCCCCGGCTCCGGTTGACCCAGAACGTCGAAAGTTTCTGTACCGTCAATCGCATAGGTATGGCGCGTTTCACCGGCTTTGAACTCAAGTGGCAATACGCCCATGCCGATCAGGTTGGTGCGGTGGATGCGCTCGAAACCCTCGGCGACTATGGCTTCCACTCCAGCCAGGCGCACGCCCTTGGCCGCCCAGTCCCGGGAGGATCCCTGGCCATAATCGGCACCGGCTATGATGACCAGAGGCTGTTTACGTTCCATGTAGGTTTCGATCGCTTCCCACATGCGGCTGATTTGCCCTTCGGGCTCTATGCGGGTCATGGAGCCTTCCTTGACCTGGCCATTCACCACCACCATTTCATTGCGCAAACGCGGGTTTGCAAAGGTCGCGCGTTGTGCGGTCAGGTGGTCACCCCGGTGCGTAGCATAAGAATTGAAATCTTCTTCCGGCAAACCCATACGGGTAAGGTATTCACCGGCGGCGCTGTTGGCCAGAATGGCATTGGATGGCGAAAGGTGATCGGTGGTGATGTTGTCACCCAGCACCGCCAGTGGACGTAAGTTTTTCAGGCTGGGCTGCCCCGCCAGTGCGCCTTCCCAGTATGGTGGCCTGCGTATATAAGTACTGCGGGGCCGCCAGTTGTACAGCGGAGCAATCGTTTGGGTGGCCATTTTCTGGCGCAGGAACATAGGGTCGTAAACTGCTCGGAACTGCTCGGGTTTCACGCTTTGCGCCACGACAGCGTCGATTTCTTCATCATCCGGCCAGATATCGGCAAGCCGGACTTCCCGACCCTGCTGATCAATTCCCAACACACCGCTTTCAATATCAAAACGGATGGAACCCGCGATCGCATAAGCTACCGTGAGTGGAGGAGACGCCAGAAAAGCCTGCTTGGCGTAAGGATGGATACGGCCGTCGAAATTGCGGTTACCGGACAGCACAGCCGTTGAATACAGATCGCGTTCAACGATTTCCTTTTGGATTGCAGGGTCCAGCGCACCACTCATACCATTGCAGGTGGTGCAGGCAAAGCCGACGATGCCAAAGCCCAGTTGCTCCAGCTCCACCAGCAATCCTGATTCTTCGAGGTAGAGCTGCACAGCTCTGGAACCGGGTGCCAGAGAAGTTTTGACCCAGGGTTTGCGCGCCAACCCACGCTGATTGGCATTTCGTGCCAACAACCCAGCTGCAATGACATTGCGCGGGTTACTGGTATTGGTGCAGCTCGTGATAGCAGCGATGATCACGGCGCCGTCGGGCATTTGCCCTTCGGTCTGCTCATAGTGTCTGCTTATTCCCCTACTGGCCAGTTCGGAAGTCGATACGCGTTTATGTGGGCTGGAGGGTCCGGCGATGTTGCGGCCCACTGCACTGATATCGAATTTCAACAGGCGCTCATACTCAGCAGTCTTGAGATCATCGGCCCACAAACCGGTTTGCCGAGCGTAAATTTCAACCAGCCTTACCTGTTCGTCTTCCCTACCGGTCAGTTTCAAGTAGTTGATGGTTTGCTGGTCGATATAGAACATGGCCGCGGTGGCGCCATATTCGGGAGTCATATTGGAAATTGTGGCGCGGTCGCCAATGGTTAACTTGTCAGCCCCTGCGCCAAAAAACTCCAGGTAACTACCGACTACTTTTTCCTTTCTCAGGAATTCAGTAATAGCCAGAACAATATCTGTAGCGGTGATGCCCGGCTGACTTTGTCCCGTGAGTTCCACACCGATTATATCCGGCAAACGCATCCAGGATGCGCGCCCCAACATCACGCTTTCTGCTTCTAGCCCACCCACGCCGATTGCAAGAACACCGAGTGCATCAACATGCGGTGTGTGACTGTCGGTACCTACCAGCGTGTCAGGATATGCCACGCCGTCACGCGCATGCACCACGGGTGACA
>JBGTHE010000450.1:0-3954 GCA_041746335.1 Lysobacterales bacterium
GATGGCCTCGCTCCACTCGCTTATGGTCCGATTGATCGCCGTGCGCGTGAAGCGATACGCGGACGGCATTTCCTCCCAGACCAAAAGTCCGAGCTTGTCCGCCCAATAGAGATAGCGGGGATTTTCGATTTTCTTGCTTGCGGACACCATTGAACCCCATTTGTTTGGCCAGCTCGACGTCCCGACGCAATGCCTCGTCACTAGGCGCCGCCATCAGTGATTCGGGCCAATAGCCCTGGTCGAGAACGAGCCGCAAGGCGTAGGGACGACCGTTGAGCATGAACCGGTCGCGTACCGCTTCCACAGACCGCAAGGCCGGGTAGGATGTGAATTCGTCCAGCACCACATCACCGTGGCGCAGCCGGATGTGCGCATCCAGCAGCGTGGGGCGCTCAGGGCTCCACAGCAGCGGGGGAGCAATTCGTTCCGATACCGATCAACATCGATACCGTCAACCGACTCTACGACATGCAGCTCGACGCCACCACGATTGAGGCGTTCTTTGAGTCGGTTCGGGAAAAACGGGAGAAATTGCTGACCAGCGAGGATGTCGTTCTGAACTCTGTCGGGCGAGATCTTTACGAGAAGTTTTTTCGGAACTATACCCGCAAGCAGTGGGGCCTGGATCCGTCCGAACTGGCAGCGTCGGTGGCTGCACGCATACCCACCCGAACGAACCACGACGACCGCTATTTCACCGACACCTTCCAGAAGATGCCGATCCAGGGTTATACACGGATGTTTGAGCGCATGCTCGACCAACCCTATATTGAAGTTCGTCTTGGTGTCGATTACTTCGATAACCGCAGCAAGTTTCGGGCTCGTCACATCGTGTACACCGGCCCCATCGACGCCTACTACAAACATCGCTACGGCATCCTGCCTTACCGATCCATACGATTCGAACATGAGCACCTGGCGGATGTTGCCCGCTATCAGAAGGTTGGAACGGTTAACTTCCCGAACGACTACGATTTCACGCGCATTACCGAATTCAAGCACCTGACGGGCCAGGCCTGCAAAGGAGCCTCCATCGTGCGCGAGTACCCACAGGCGGAAGGTGACCCCTATATTCCGATTCCGCGCGCCGCGGCGCGGCCTGGAACATCGGCTGCTGAATCGCAATGAGATGGATATCGCGAACGAGGCCAGCGTTGCTGAAGCAATTAAACACCACGCGCCATGGGCAGTCATAAATGCATCCGGATACGTGCGCATTGATCAGGCCGAAGGCGATGTCGATCTTTGCAACCGGGAGAATGTTGTTGGCCCGGAAATTCTGGCCGCCGCCTGTGCCCGCAGCGGCATCCCTCTTGTCGTTTTCAGCAGCGACATGGTGTTTGACGGCCTCAGCAATACCCCTTACACAGAGACACAACCGACCGGGCCGCTCAACGCCTATGGTCGCAGCAAATTAAATGCGGAGGGACGGGTTCTGGCCCGCCATGACGATGTGCTCATCGTACGAACCAGTTCCTTCTTCGGCCCATGGGACGAAAGCAACTTCCTGGCCCGAATGATGCAAAGCTTGAACGAGGGTCGGGTTTTCCACGCGGCCAGCGACCTCACCGTCTCCCCTACTTACGTTCCCCATCTGGTCGATGCCACGCTCGACTTGCTGATAGACGGCGAGAACGGCATCTGGCATTTGACCAACGAGCAGGCGTTGACCTGGTCCGACTTTGCCCAAGTCGCGGCTGAGCGCGCACAGTTGGAATCACCGCTCTTACAAGCGTGCGTGCACCGGGAATTGAATTGGACAGCACGGCGTCCTGTGTACAGCGCCCTCCCCAGTGAGCGGTCGCGCATCATGCCCAGCCTGAGTCTCGCGCTGGATCAATATTTCGACGAACGTGAAGGGATCGGCTGCGAGGCGTGTCCACCCATAAGCAGAGGTCGTATACCTTAGCCAGGTGCGGTGGCCGCCGGCACCCGTCCGGCGACCCCCGTTGCGAAGCCTGCCTGGCTCAGAACGCGGTGTTGGTTATATTCGAGCAGTTTGTGGTGCCACCTGCCGCGCACACCTGGTGCTGGAATGTTGCGGTGCCCTTGGTGTTGGTGTTGTCAACGTAGGTCGTACCGCCCACACCCGTGGCAATCCGCACGCCATTGCGATAAACATCGACGCTACTTGCTCCGGACCATTGCAGATTGATGATGCTAATACCCTTCTGCTTGTAGCCGCTGGCGCTCAGGCTCAAGGCCGGCAGGGCATCGGTCGTGGCGGATGCACTGGAATAGCCAGAACTTCCGTTCTGGTTGTAGGCGCTGACCCGGTAGTAGTAGGTGGTGTTGGCCGCCAGACCGGTATCGCTGTGCGCTTCGGCATTGCTTGGCAGTTCGGCAACGATCACCCAGCCGGAATTGCCATTTGGCGAGCGCTCCACCCGAAAGCCGGCTTCGTTGCTGCTGCCGTCATTCCAGCTCAGGTTGATCTGGCTGGAGGACACGCCAACCGCTGCAAGCCCGCTGGGGTTACCATCCGGCGGATCACTGGGCGGATTGGCCACTTGAATGTACAGGTGGTCGACGTGCATGGTGTTCAGCTGGCTAGCCCCCGCTGAACGGTTGGTATCGATCACACGCACAATCACGGAGCCACTGGGGGCGCCCGGAATCGCTGCGGACACATCGTTGCCGCTCGAGGTCGACGATACATTGAATAACGTGGTCCAGCTGTTGCCGCCATTGGTGGAGTACTGGAAGTTGAATGTATCGCCGTCGGTGGAACCACTGCTCCAGGCATTGGCGAACACCGTGACGCTGGCCCCGGTCGACACGTTGAAGTTCCAGCGATACTCCAAATAGCTGTAGCGTGAGTTGGGCTTGCCGCCGGATACCTGTTCGGTGATCGACTGGGTCGCACCATCGTCGGCATAGGTGTTGGATAACGCGCCGCTGACGGTGCCGACAACCAGCACGCCACTATCCGCGACGAAATCAACATAAGGCGGCGGCGTATCGGTGGTAGCGCTGGCCGGTGCTGAGGCGGCCGTCTGATTCAAAGACAGGTCGCGAGCCGAGACGGTGAACGTGTAGCTGGTATCAGCGGCGAGCCCGGAAGCGGTATAACTTGGGCTGGCTTGCCAGGCACTGCTGGTGCAGCCACTGCCACCCGCCACGCAACTGAAGCGGTATTGCACCGTGGTGGTTTCATCCACAGCGGTGGTCGCCTTCATCGCAATCGCACTTTCGCTCAGTGCGGACGGTGGGCTGGCCCAGGTCATTGGATTCGGCGTTGGCGGTGTGACATCGGCCACCGCTGGCGCCATCGTACCGTTGATGAAATATTGGCCCAGACTGCCGTAATCAGTGTAAGGCGATACGCTGTTGCCCACGCCGGTCACAACCAGTTGATAGGCACCTGCAGCCACAGTCGCGCTGACTGTAGCCTGAGTGTCGCTGTTCGGGTCGCTGGCGCTGATGAGGCTACCCGCGCTGGTGCGCAACTCGACACTGAGGTCCACATTAGCGCCGCGATGGTTGGTTGCCCGGTAAAATGCGTCCCATGCAGGCGTCACCGTGAGGCTGAGCGGCCCGGTACCAGCCTGAAACGTGAATACGTCCACATCGGTGCCGCTGTGGATGATGCCCTTGTTCTCAGGCAGTTCATTATGCGGATCCAGTTCCGGGTTGCTGGCTACGACCGAACCGCCGCTGCCCACCAGCAGGGCGGTACCGCCGGCATATGTGCTGCCGTGGTCATCGCCCGCGAGACCCAATTTGGTCTGGATAATATTGAGATCGTCCTGCGTCTGGTTTGCATTGGCGTACTCGCCTTTGCTCCATTGCGTGACGTTCTGGTAATAGCCTACGCCCATGATCGGCGCCCAGGAAACCAGGCCGCTGCCGTGGCCGCTGTAATAAGCACTGCCGGTGGTGGTGCCGTCGTGTGACAGCCCGAGATTATGGCCGAACTCGTGCGAAGCCGCTTCGGCCGCATAAACTTCAAAG
>JBGTHE010000451.1:0-4258 GCA_041746335.1 Lysobacterales bacterium
GACCGCATCAGTTCTATCCCGTCTTCGTTGCCGCAACCTCTGGACACATTCATTCAATCGGCGAACCGATAACCGAAGGCATTGACCGTTCGCTTGTCGTTGCACCAAAGGGGACGTTCGCGGTGTGGCCACTTTTGCCAAACGGGACTGAAGGGCTATGGGGAATCACACCGGACACTGCGACCCAATACTTGAAGAACGGATTCATTCGCTCTAGGAACGCAAAACCGGAAAGCAGGCAGGCAGCAATTCACTATCTGCCAAGTGGCACTGTAGACGCCATTCAGGACAGACGTATCGAGATTACAGGGCGCGACCCTGACGGAGCGGTCCGGGGTGTATATCGCGAGCGCAAGGGTGTGATTCCAAAGCGCGTTTGGAATGTGCCGTCGCATAACGCTGAAAGCGGTGGCTCGCTGTTGCTATCGAAGCTGATTCCCGAACGACGCTTCCCTTTCCCGAAGTCACTTTATGCCGTAGAGGACGCACTGCGCTTCATAGTGACTAGCAAACCTGAGGCGGTGATTCTGGACTTCTTCAGCGGTTCGGGCACGTCCGCGCATGCTGTCATGCGGCTTAACCGTCAGGATGGGGGCCGTCGACAGATTATCTCTGTGACTAACAATGAAGTGGCGGCATCCGAACAGGATGCACTCCGAAAAAGGAGCCTGCGTCCAGGCGATTCTGAATGGGAAAGCTTTGGCATCTGCGACTACGTCACCAAGCCTCGTGTCGCGGCTGCCATAACCGGTAAAACGCTGGACGGCAAGCCAGTTCAGGGCGATTACAAGTTCACTGATGAGTTTCCGATGGCTGAAGGCTTCGAGGAGAACGCCGATTTTTTCACTTTGACCTACGAAACACCAGTCTCCATCAATCACAACCGCGCCTTTGAGCGCATTGCTCCGCTGCTGTGGTTGCGGGCTGGGAGCTGCGGGAAATGCATCGACAAGTTACCGCCCCATGGGTGGGAGGTGGTGAAAACCTATGGGTTACTGGTGGCAATCGATGCCGCCACCCCGTTTATCAAGGCACTTCAGAAGGTCGAAGGTCTGCGTATCGCCTACATCGTCACCGACGATGACCGCCGCTTCCAGGCCGTGGCGCGCCGCCTGCCGGGCGGCGTGGAAGCGGTTCGGCTATACGAGTCGTACCTGACCAACTTCAGCTTTGCGAACGGGGAGTAGGCGATGAAGTTCACGCTGAAGGATTATCAGGACGATGCAGTGCGCGATGCGCTGTGGAATCTGAAGAAGGCGCGCAAGGACTGGCACGGGGACGCATGTAAGAGTGCGTTTTCACTCACCGCTATCACCGGCGCGGGAAAGACCGTGATGGCCGCCGCCGCCTTCGAGGCGCTGTTCCATGGTGATGACGCCTACGATTTCGATGCCGACCCCGGCGCAGTGGTCATCTGGTTCAGCGACGACCCGTCATTGAACGAACAGACTCGGTTCCGCCTGATGGAGGCCAGCGACCGCGTGCGCCATACCGACATGGTCGTGGTGGAGACCACCTTCAACCAGGCCAAGTTTCAGGCCGGCAAAATCTATTTCCTGAATACGCAGAAGCTGGGGAAGAACAGCCTGCTGGTGCGCGGCCACGACCAGGAAGAACTAGATGACAAGGCGGGTTGGTTGCTGCCGGAAACGCGCCCAGACATGCGCTCGCACACGATCTGGGACACCATCCGCAACACCATCGAAGACCCCAGCCTGACGCTTTACCTGGTGCTGGATGAGGCGCATCGTGGCATGGGCAAACCCAGCGCCGCGAATCAGAATGTGAAGAGCACCATCGTGCAGCGGCTCATCAACGGCGCGCAGGGCGTTCCTGGCATTCCCGTGGTGTGGGGCATCTCCGCCACGGTCGAGCGGTTCAAGGAAGCGATGAAGGGCGCGCAGCAGCGCATTACGCTACCTGACGTGGTGGTGGACCAGGCCAAGGTCCAGGAGTCGGGTCTGATTAAGGACACCATCCTCCTGGATATGCCCGATGACGTTGGCGACTTCGATACGGTTCTCGTGCGTCGTGCCACCGACAAACTAAAGGCGTCCACCGAGGCCTGGGCCCAGTACGCCAAGCAACAGGAAGAAGCGGAGACGGTGGTTCCGCTGATGGTCCTGCAGGTGCCCAACACGCCGGACGCGAACGAAATCGGCCGCGCGCTGGACACTATTTTCAAGCAGTGGCCCGACATGCCAAGTGGCAGCGTGGCGCATGTGTTCGGCGACCACACCACGCAGCAGTTCGGAAATCGCCCTGTGCCCTACATCGCGCCCGAGCGCGTGCAGGAATCGACATGGGTGCGCGTGCTGATCGCCAAGGACGCCATCAGCACGGGTTGGGACTGCCCTCGGGCGGAAGTGATGGTGTCATTCCGCCCGGCGACTGACCGCACTCACATCACGCAGTTGCTGGGGCGCATGGTGCGCTCACCGCTGGCCCGCCGCATCCCAGGCAATGACCGCCTGAACAGCGTGGAATGCCTACTGGCCAAGTTCAACACCAAGACCGTTCGCGACGTGGTCAATGCCCTGATGAAGGGTGACGAAAGCGCACCGCCACCACCGGGGCGCGTGCTGGTCAATCCAGTGGAGATGGGACCTCATCCAGACGCCACGCAGGCCGTGTGGGACCGATTTGAGTCCCTACCGGCGCAGAGCCGTCCGCAGCGCGGGGCCAAGCCTGCGAAGCGCCTGACGGCGCTTGCCCACGAGCTGGCTTCTGATGGCATCCTTGCTGAGGCGGGCAAAAAGGCACATGCGGCCATGCACCAGGTGCTGGATGGGTTTCAGAAGAATGAAAAGGCGAAGATAGATGCCAAGCGCAAAGCCGTGTTGACGGTCGATGGCAAGACGGTGATAGCTGACATGAAAGGCCAGTCCAAAAGCTTCGATGACTTCTGGGAAGACGCCGACATGGCGGTCATTGATGACGCCTACCGGCGCGCGGCGCGTGTTTTCAGCCCGGACATTTCCCGCACCTATGTTGATGCCTTGGCCTACCGCACAGCCGACCCGGATGATGCCGACGGGTTTGAGGAGGCACTGGTCGATGCGCGCGTGAGCGTCGCGGCCCTGGGGCTGGTGTCGGAGTTTCAGCCCCCGTTTGATGCGGCGGCCGAGGCGCTGGTCAAAGAATGGTTGGCCACCTACGGCAGCACGATCAAGCGACTGTCACACGATAGGCAGGAATCCTACCGCCAGGTTCGCGAGATGAGCGCCGAACCGCAGGATTTGGACCTTGTGAAACCGGAAGCCAGGTTCGAGCCGACCAAGGTTTACCTGAACGATGTTGAAACAGCCCTTCCTACTTACAAGAAGCACCTGCTTTGTGACGCAGAAGGCGACTACCCGGTGCAGCTCGGAAGCAGCTGGGAAGAGAAAGTAGTCGAGGCCGAAATGAAGCGCGACGGCTTCAGCTTCTGGTATCGCAATCCGCAACAGCCAGGGCAATCATCGCTCGGTATTGCGTACCTCGTGGGCGAGCAGTACAGCATCGTCCGGCCGGATTTCATCTTCTTCTCGACGGCAGCGGATGGGACCGTCGCGGCCGACATCGTGGACCCCCACGGCCTTCACCTTGCCGATGCTCTGCCCAAGTTGCAGGGGCTCGCTATCTATGCGGAGACCCATGCCGATGCCTTCCGCCGTATCGAGTCCGTCGCGGAAGTGAAGGGCAAGCTGCGTGTCCTCGATCTGACGGACGGAAAAGTGCGGGCGGCCATCGCATCCGCTAAGGACGCAGCGAGTGTTTTCAGCGGGACGCTGGCAAAGGACTACTGAGAGGCTCGATGCACCATGGCGCCCCGATCAAATTAAGCTGAGAAACGCGACGTCGCGTCCTCAAAAGACGAAACTGTCTCCCGTGAAACCCGGCTATAGCGCATAGAGCCGATGGTCGCACGGTCCGTCCAGTACGCCCCTTGCAGGACGGAGGCGTTCTCGGTGATGGCGAGCCGCGCGCCGCCATGATGGATCGCGCTGTGGCCTCGATGCTCGATCTTCGGTTCGTTTCGGTAGTTGAAGATCAGCTCACGGTGATCGTCCTCCTCGCGCCGGATAGTCCCTTGTAGAGACTGGGATTGCGATTGCACGGTGAAAAGCCGAAGGTGGATATTTGAGAAGGTCTGTCGAATCACGATATAGGAAGGAATCGGCGGAATGCCTTGCTTGGTTTCAGGATTGATCCACTGCGACTGCAGCTCACCTCGATACGTGCCGATCAGGTTCGGCCGCTGTGCAATGAGGTTCAC
>JBGTHE010000452.1:0-2565 GCA_041746335.1 Lysobacterales bacterium
ACCGACCAGATCACTTCAGATAATGTTCAACAAACCGTCTATTACCCCGCTAATGACGAAAAATTGCCTTTACTGGCTGGATTGCTGCGCAAATTCAATAGTGGTCGGGTGATCGTATTCACCAATACTCGCGCGGCGGCCGATAAGGTCGAGCGCACTCTTAACGCCAACGGTCTGCATGCTGCAGCGATCTCTGGAAGCGTGCCGCAGAAGAAGCGTCAAAGTCTGTTGAAGAAATTTCACGATGGGGAGATTCCCATCCTGGTGGCCACAGATGTGGCTGCGCGCGGCCTGCATATTCCGGATGTCACGCATGTCATCAATTTCGATTTACCGCAGGACGCTCCGGACTACGTACACCGGATTGGACGCACGGCCCGATTGGGTGCCAAGGGTGAAGCGATCAGTTTTGCCTGTGAGAACTATGCCTTCCACTTGCCTGAGATCGAGGACTATATTGGCTACCCTTTAGCCATTGAAAATCCGGAAGCGGGTTTGATGGCGCAACTCACGCGTCCGCCGCCCGCCCCGCGTAAAGCCAAGCTGGACAACAAGTCACGCAATAGTGGAAGTCGACGTCGGCCCCCCAGCAGGAAGCAGAGCGGTTAAGCAGCTGGGCAATGATTCGTTTTGATCGTGTCAGCAAGCGCTATTCTGAAGGCATCTATGCACTGAAGGATGTCAGCTTTGAGCTGATCGCCGGGGAGATGGTGTTTCTGACAGGTCATTCCGGTGCGGGCAAAAGCACCGTGTTAAGACTGATCCTGATGCTCGAACAAGCGACTCGCGGTCAGGTAATCGTGAACCAGACTAATCTCAGTTCTCTGACCATGCGAGCCTCACCACAGGTTCGACAGTCCATAGGCATGATTTTTCAAGACCACAAACTGCTGCGAAACAAGTCCGTTTTCGACAACGTGGCATTGCCTCTATTGATCGCAGGCTTGCGTTACGGCGAAATCAGAAAGCGTGTGCGGGCCGCGCTGGACAAGGTGGGGTTGTTGCACCGTGAAAAGTCCTGGCCTGTGACGATGTCCGGTGGTGAACAGCAAAGGGTTGGGATTGCCAGGGCAATAGTTGCCATGCCGCCAATACTGCTGGCCGACGAACCCACCGGTAATCTGGATCCTGACTTATCCGCCGAACTGTTTAATTTGTTCCGGCAGCTCAACCAACAAGGCGTTACGGTGCTGATTGCGAGCCATGATTTGTTTTTGATCCGACGTATGGGGAAACGGGTATTAATACTCTCAGAGGGCAGTCTGGTAGACGATATTCCGGCAGATCCGACCAGTGAAGGTTTCTATTCATGAAGCCCCAGTCGCTCGAACGCCGCCTGCGGTCATGGGGACGCCGCCAGCTGTACAGTTTTTTCTCCAGCATTGGGACCTTGCTGAGTCACAGATTCGGAACTTTGATGACGGTGGTCGTACTTGGTATTGCAATGGTATTACCCATTGGCCTGCTTTTGACGTTGGAGAATCTTCGTAAAATTGATTTGCAACAGGACCAGTGGGGCACTCTCACCGTTTTCCTGCAGATGGGTGTGAATGAAGAACAAGTCAAACAACTTGAGCTCCAGCTCGTTGAGCATTCAGTTGCGAAAACCAATGCGATCTCCCCGGATGAAGGCTTACAGGAGTTTCGCGAAGCTTCTGGTTTCGGCAAGGCGCTGGATGTGCTGGACGATAATCCTTTGCCTTGGGTTCTTGAGGTCCAGCCGGAGTGGCTCGAAAACCAGGATATGGAGGAGCAGGTGGCTGCACTGACCAGCTGGTTGGAAGGCCAGGAGCTGGTGGAATCGGTTGTGGTGGATTCCAAGTGGTTGCGCAGGCTGGCTGGACTGATACGCCTGGGAGATGCGTTTGTCAGCGTGCTGGGTTTTATGTTTTCACTCGCAGTGCTGGTGGTTATTGCCAACACGATCCGTCTGGATGTGGGTAATCGAGCTGACGAAATTGAAGTTCTCAGTCTGGTCGGTGCCGGGCCTGCATTCATCCGCCTGCCATTTCTTTACTCAGGCTTCTGGTATGGAGTTTTGGGGGCTTTTTTCGCCTTATTAATCCTGGAACTTAGCCTGGCCTATTTGCGTGGCCCTCTGGCGAGCCTCATGGATGCCTACGGCAACAGTTTCAGCCTTGCTGGTTTGAGTATTCCGCAGGTCTTGTACATGTTTCTGGCTGGTGGAATATTGGGTTGGCTGGGTGCCTGGATTGCGGTCCAACGTTATCTGAGGCAGTTGACCCGGGAAGGTCTTTTCCTTCGGCTGTAGATCGCTGATAACGAAACCGATTGTTCTTTGCGCCTTACAAAGGAACATTCAATCCTTTAAAAGGTCGAAAACCTCAGCAAAAACCGGATTGCCAGGCGTTAACCCGGCAAAGGGAGCAACCGAACACAATGAGGCCGATGTATGGCACTGTAACGGCGATTCCCAGCAATTCTGGTTTTCAAATTAATGGCAGTTTGTGATAGCATAATTAGCTGCCCTGGAGGATAAATGAGCACACAATTAGTACCCAGTCACTTGATGGTTCCCGCCGGGACCGGCAGCCTTGACGCCTA
>JBGTHE010000453.1:0-4302 GCA_041746335.1 Lysobacterales bacterium
TGCTACTTGCTCTGCTTCTTATTATTGGAAGAGGTGCGGGCTCAGGCTAGGCGATTACAAGATCAACCTGAAGAACCCGCACCCAGAAAGTGCGGGTTTTTTTTTAATACCACAGAAAATGTATCAGCAAAGTTAAAGAAGAAACCATGAAAAGTGACCAGATAAAGAAAGGACCCAACCGCGCCGCCGCCCGCGCCATGCTGCGCGCCACTGGAATGGGAGACAAGGAACTGTCCCAGCCAATGATCGCAGTGGTTAATACCTGGTCTGACGTTACACCCTGCAACATGCACTTACGCGAACTGGCCGAACACGTGAAAGAAGGCATACGCGCTGCCGGTGGCACGCCGGTAGAGTTTGGCAGCATTGTGGTCACCGATGGCATTGCCATGGGATCCGAGGGCATGAAGTGTTCGCTGATGTCACGCGAGCTGGTAGCCGATTCGATTGAACTCGTCACACGCGGCCATTGCCTGGATGGTGTGGTGGCGCTGGTGGGTTGTGACAAAACTTTACCCGCCGGAGCCATGGCCGTAGCGAGGCTGGATGTACCCGGACTGGTAATTTACGGCGGCTCCATCATGCCCGGCAAACATAAGGGCATACCCATCACCATTCAGGATGTATTTGAAGCCGTCGGCGCACACGCAGCCGGCAAGATCGACGCCGACGAACTGCGTGCCATCGAATCTTCAGCCTGCCCCAGCGCCGGAGCCTGTGGTGGCCAGTTCACCGCCAACACCATGGCCATGGCGCTGACGACTCTGGGCCTGTCGCCCATGGGCGTGAACGATATTCCCGCCATCCACCCCGACAAAGCCGAGGCGGTGCGCCAGTGCGGTAAGCGAATCGTCGAATTGGTCAATGAAGGTCAGAACACGCGCGCGTTGGTCAGCCATGAATCCTTGCGCAATGCAGCCACTGTGGTGACAGCCACAGCCGGATCCACGAATGCAGTGCTGCATTTGCTGGCGATTGCCCGTGAAGCGGGTGTGCAGTTCAACATCGATGAATTTGACGAAATTTCCCGCAAGACCCCGATCATCGGCGACCTGAAACCGGCCGGCCGCTTCATGGCACCCGACCTGTTCACCGCCGGCGGCACACCGCTGGTCATTGAGCGCCTGCGTAAAGCCGGCCTGCTGACCGACACTCCAACCGTGAGCGGCAGAAGCCTGTTTGAAGAATGCGCCAATGCAGTGGAAACGCCCGGCCAGGAAGTGGTGACACCCTTCGACAAGCCCATCAAGCCGCGCGGCGGCTTTGGCATCCTGTACGGCAACATCGCTCCGGAAGGTTGTGTGGCCAAGCTGGCGGGACACGGCAATTTCAACTTCACCGGTCCGGCACGGGTGTTCGATAACGAGCCATTGGCCTTTGCGGCCGTGCAGGCCCGCAAGATTAACTCAGGTGATGTAATCGTCATTCGCAATGAAGGCCCCAGCGGCGGACCCGGCATGCGTGAAATGCTGGCGGTCACCGCAGCGCTGGTGGGCCAGGGGCTGGACAAGGACGTAGCCCTCATCACCGATGGCCGTTTCAGTGGTGCGACTTACGGTTTCATGGTCGGGCATATTGCCCCAGAAGCAGCTCATGGCGGCCCGATCGCACTTTTGCATGAGGGCGACAGCATCACGATCGATGTTGATCAACGAATCATTTCTACCGATGCAGATCTGAATTCACGTCGCGCGGAATGGCGGCCGCTGCCACGCCAGTACAGTTCAGGCGCATTGGCCAAGTACGCATATCTCGTGTCATCCGCCTCGCAGGGTGCGGTGACGTCATTTCCCCAATTCAACGATGATTCCAGTGCTTAGTGATTCAATTAATCAGGAGCTTTTCCCATGACCATGTATTTTGAAAAAGACGCCAGCCTGAAGCCCCTTGAAGGCAAAACCGTTGCCATCATCGGCTACGGCAGCCAGGGCCGTGCTCATGCCAACAATCTGCACGAAAGTGGCATAGACGTGGTGGTGGGTGTACGCAAAGACGGTGCGTCCTGGAAAGAAGCCACCGCTGCTGGGTTACGCGTGGCCACTCCAGCCGAAGCTGCTGAGGAAGGTCACCTGATTGCCATTTTGCTGCCGGACATGATCCAGCCAGAAGTGTTTACCAACGACATCCTGCCCAATGCCAAAGCCGGCAGCTCCATTCTGTTCGCCCATGGCTTCAACATTCACTTCGGCCAGATTGAGGTACCAGAAACCATGGATGTGATCATGGTGGCGCCGAAAGGCCCCGGCGATCTGGTGCGTCGTCAGTTCCAGGAAGGCAAAGGTGTACCCAGCATTGTCGCGGTGCACCACGATGCCAGTGGTGAAGCTTTTGTCCGCTGTCTGGCCTATTGCCATGGCGTGGGTGGTACTCGCGGTGGCGCCATCGTCACGACTTTCAAAGAAGAAACAGAAACCGATTTGTTTGGTGAACAGGCAGTACTGTGCGGCGGTGCCACCGAGCTGGTGGTGAAAGGTTGGGAAACTCTGGTTGAAGCCGGCTACCAACCCGAAGTGGCTTACTTCGAGTGCCTGCACGAACTGAAGCTGATCGTGGACCTGTTGTTTGAAGGCGGCCTCGCGAAGATGAATCACTACATTTCTGAAACGGCCCAATACGGCGATTTTGTCAGTGGCCCACGGGTGATTGACGACAGCACCAAAGAGCGCATGAAAGAGATACTCACCGACATCCAGGACGGCACCTTCGCCAAGAACTGGGCCGCTGAGTATGCCGGTGGCCTGAAGAATTTCCGTGCCATGGAGCAGGCCGATCTCAATCATCCGATCGAGAAAGTAGGTGCAGACCTTCGCGCCCGCATGAGCTGGATTAACGCAGGAAAGTAGGAGCAAACCGCATGAACGCCAGGCAGAATAACGCCGAACATAGTAATGATTACGTCTACATCTTTGATACCACTTTGCGCGATGGCGAGCAGTCTCCCGGCTGCTCCATGAACGTACGCGAAAAACTACAGGTAGCAAAGGCGCTGGACGAGCTCGGCGTTGATGTGATCGAAGCGGGTTTTCCGGCGGCATCCGAAGGCGATTTCGAATCCGTGCGTGCGGTGGGTGCTCTGGGATTGAAAGCTACCATTTGCGGCCTGTCGCGCACCCGCCAGGGCGACATGGAAGCGGTTGCACGTTCACTGGATGGTGCGAAAAGCAAACGCCTGCATATTTTTATTGCCACCAGCCCGATTCATCGCGAATTCAAGCTCAATATGAGCAAGCAGCAGATCATCAATGAGATGTGCAAGGCCATGGATTTTGGCCGTCAGCATTTCGATGACATCGAGGTCACTGCTGAAGACGCCGGCCGTACTGAAATCGATTACCTCATCGAATACTTCCAGGCTGCCATTGATGCCGGTGCTCGCGTGTTGAACGTACCCGATACCGTGGGTTACGTGACACCCACCGAGAGCTACAAGCTCTACCAGCACCTAGTTGAGAACCTGCGTCACGATGGTTCGGTGATCCTCAGCTGCCACAACCACAATGACCTGGGTCTGGCAGTGGCCAACAGCCTGGGTGCCATCGACGGCGGCGCACGGCAGGTGGAGTGCACCATCAATGGCATTGGTGAGCGTGCCGGCAATTGCTCGCTGGAAGAAGTGGTGATGGCGCTGCGCACCCGTTCCGATCGGTACAATCTGCGCACCGGAATCGATACCACACGTCTCTATCCCTGCAGCCGACTGGTCAGTGCTGTCACCGGGTCACGGGTGCAACCGAACAAGGCGATTGTGGGACGCAATGCATTTGCGCATGAAGCGGGTATTCACCAGGATGGCATGCTGAAAAATTCCGAAACCTACGAAATCATGAAACCTGAAACTGTCGGTGTGCCGGAAAACAGTCTGGTGCTGGGCAAGCACAGTGGGCGTCATGCGTTCCGTGATCGACTCGAAACCTTAGGTTTCTCGGTAAACAAAGAACAACTGGAAGGCCTGTTCGTGGAGTTCAAAGCCCTGGCTGATCGCAAGAAAAGTGTGTACGACGAAGACATCGAGGCACTGGTTCTGGGCCGCGAACAGAGCGGTCCCTGGCATCTGGACGCGATCTCCATTCATACCGAGATTGCTGAGTCCGACCAATCCGCCGAGGCCAGCGTCAAGCTGCGCTTTGATGGCCAGGCCCCTCGGATTTTCAGCGGTCGTGGCGATGGTCCGGTGAATGCCATTGTGAATGCTATCAAGCAAACCCTGGAAGAAGACCTGCACGTGGAAGAATTCCAGGTCAGCGCGGTTTCGGGTGGTTCGGATGCCCAGGGCCGAGCCACCGTAAAGGCCACTGTAGGTGC
>JBGTHE010000454.1:0-3804 GCA_041746335.1 Lysobacterales bacterium
TACGTTGCGCTTTCTTCGTAAGGCATCCAGTACAACCCAGCGGTTAGCGGGTAACCCCATGGTTGTCGGTAAAAGCTGCAGAATGGTTTGGTGGTGGCCGGGCTGGTTCGTACTCGGCCGGTAACCGTTCACCATCATCGCGACTAGGGCGTTCTGCAGAATCGAGTTGTAAGCCGCATCAAACCTCAGTGCAAGGCTGATTTGCTCTAGCCTTGCGTCTTTCAGGCTGCGTCGGGCAGCAGTCAACAACTTCTGTATTTCCGCCGCATTGACCGGATGCTCTTTAAGTTGGCCGGTTTGCAGTAAGTTTTCCAAGCTCATCGCTTCCCCCTACCAGGAATATCTTGGGCTCACTGACGATACGCGAAACAAAGCGATCCCCTTGTAGGATTTTGCTGTTGAAATCACTTACGGACATCACAACCGGATTTGGAGCGTTTCAGCTGAAACGTTTTCTCAGTTGGAGTTCAAGGCCAGGACCACATGCTCTGGATCATGAATATTTAGGGTCAGAGTAAAAACCCGGCGTGGGAGTTGGGCTTCAACTCGCCATCAGCTGATTTTTCATTTCGTCAGCGGGCCAAAGACACTGGTTGGTTTTCAATCCTTTAACACGAACCGGGCGGTCACACAGACGAGCTGAAACCGTGTACATGGGCAGGTCCATGACATTGGGCACACTCATCAGAAAACCGTGAAGATCGTACTGGCGCATGATATTCAGCGTACCCAGTACAGAGCGGTCACAGTGGGTATCGAAGCGCAATTTACCGATCTGGATTTGTGCTTTCAGAATCAATGCCTCTGAGTACCCGAGCTTCAACATGGTATTGGCCAGGCAGTCCCGAAACCAGAAATCAAGGCTCGCGAAGTCAGCTTTTTTCAGGGCGGGAATGAACAACGCAAAACGGGTAATGTCGTGGCAGAGCAACAGGCATTGCCGACGATCAATGAAGTACAGGTTGGCGTGCCAGCTGCCCAGGGTATTTTCTTCGTGCAAGGGTGAGTCGCTCACCTCAGGTAGCTTGCCTGCCAGTTTCTTTGTGCAGTGGATGATCATGGTTACAGATGGAATATATCTGAAGTAGAGCGAAATGGCGTTTCAGCTGAAACACTATCGCTGACGTGACTCTCTCACCGCATCCAGAATATCCGCAGTTGTGGCCGACGATTTCACGCCCGCCACATCAAATGGCGATTTGGCCTTGCCGCGTTTGGATTTCAACATAAAAACACTGCCATCCTTGCGGCGGATTTCAATCTCTTCCTTCGGTGCCATTGAAAGAAGCTTCGAGAGATTCTGTCGTGCTTCGGAATAGGTAAAAACTTTCATGGTGTTAATCCAATAGCTGAATGCCAAGATTTGTGGCGACTTGCTTCATGCGCTGGTCCCCATGACATTCTTCGCATCATTGCGAATGGCCGTGAGCAAGGCAGCCGCAGCAGCGCCGATCCTTTCGCCCAAAGATCACGCCGCTCTGGGATTTACTTCGGTACGAATCTGGTTACCTTCAGCAAGCTCGGCCTGCTTCAGATCAAAAGCCACCTGCAGATTCATCCAGCTTGCCGCGTCACCACCAAAATAGCGCGCCAACCGCAGTGCCGTATTGGGCGTAATGGCTCGCCGCTCCAGGACGATATCGTTAATGCGGGGGGCCGGAACGCGCAGAGCAATGGCCAGTGCATTGGGCGTCAGGTTTAGCGGTTGCAGATACTCTTCACGGAGTATTTCACCGGGGTGTATGGGGCGCATTCTGTTCTTAGGCATCAGGTTATTCTCAGTGGTAGTCACCATGGATACATCAAAAGCGATACCGTGCTGCCATAATGTATCACGTTTAACGTGTTGCGTTAAGTTGTGCTGTTTCCGATTGATGAAAACTTCGCACAGCCCAACCTGCACTCTGCACTGAGAACGGCGCCAGGCTCTGACGATAGTGAGCGAGCCTTCGGATCGGAAGTCGTTGGCAGCTTTGCTATTAAATCTGTAAGAAATCTGCCTGACGTCCGAAAGATTTACGTTTTAGCTGAAACGCGCCCCACAGGAATTTCCTACATGGAAACACAGCGATCGCCCATTTCCTGAAGTTTTTACTGCTCCCAAGCTGAATCCGCCAAACCAAAACATCTGAGCCTTCCAGCCGACGACCGGCTGGAAGACAATATACATCTACCCGTATAATCCATGAATCCGATTGAGTTTGCAGGTACATCATTGCGCGACATTCGAAGCTTTCCCAGCCGGCCGCGTCGCGAGGCCGGCTACCAGCTTGATCGCATGCAGCGCGGATTGGAACCCACCGACTGGAAGCCGATGCAAATTATCGGCCAAGGTGTACGTGAAATTCGCATCCAAAGCGGAGGCCAGTTCCGGGTGCTGTGTGTAGCTGGTTTTCGCGGACGTGTGCTCGTGCTACATGCCTTCGAAAAGAAGAGCCAAAAAGCCCCAAAGAGTGAAATCGATCGAGCCAGGACGATATACAACTTCATCATGAATCTGGAGCAATGATGGCAACGCCAAGGAAATTCAGCAGTGTGTGGGATGCCCTTGAGGACGATCCTGTGAGGGTTCAGAATCTCAAGCTTCGGTCGGAGCTGATGATTCATATCAACACCGAGATCGCAGGACTGAAATTGACCCAGACCCAGGCAGCCGAATTATTGCACCTGACCCAACCGAGAGTCTCCGCACTCCTGCGCGGCAAGATCGAGGAATTCCGCCTGGATAGCCTGGTGGATATCGCTCACCGGCTAGGGCTTAGCGTTGAGTTACTGGTAGCTGCCTGACGAATTCAATGATTAAACATCATCACGTTTCAGCTGAAACGTTTTTTAGCGTTCTCTGATCCGGTGCCTGACGAACCCCAAGCGCAGCTAATACACCGCAAAAAAGGCCACATCGGGGTGAGGTTAATTGCCGCCATAGCGTCCAGCTGAATGCCTACTTTCCTGACAAGCTACTCAATGCGACTGCATCCCCGGCTCCTCAGCGGGGTTCGGACACCTGGCGTAGCTCCTCGCGGATAACTTTGCGTATCCTCTCTTCCAATGGCCCCGTATCGGCCTCAATGAGTTCGCGCAGAGCCTGGTTCATTAATGTCTGGTAGTTTCCACCACCCGCTTCGAGCACCTTGCGTTTGAAATGCGCGATGATGTCGCCATCGAGACGGATGGTGATCCGTACTTTGTTTGGATCGGGGGGAACTACGGATCCGCGTTTGCCTTTGCTGAAATCTTCACTCATAGCTTTAAACCATGATAAGTAGTAAGTGGTTTCTTTGCGATCTGCCCTTCGCGCCGAGACAATTCGCACGGTGTCCTCAGTCGGTGCAGTGTGCACAATCATCAGCTTCATTAAGAGTGTATGCACATATTGTGCACATATCAAATGTTAATAAGGGAAGTATGGGTGATTAGAGGGCGTGGCTGAATGGGCGATTCGCTGTTCCTGCGTAGGAAGTCTCCGACAAACATTACGCCCCAAGTCAGACTTTGGTTCGAGCTCAAGCGCGCCAGGAAACGTGTCGAGGCGGATTTTAGCCGTTGCCATAGAACCTATGTGGCACGGGCAGCCGTTGCTACCAAGGAACTTGACATCATGCACATCACTGCGAAAACAACGATTCCTGAACCGGAGCGTCGGGCTGTAGCTTAGGCGGATAGAACAGGCCTGACACGCCAATGTCGACCTACTCTCGACCAGCGGCAAACTGCTGTTTCCGCTTGTGGTGACGCAACGCCAAGACCCTGATCGTGTTGGAATCGCGTACTCGGTAAAGTACCGAAAAGGGGAAACGAGTTAAC
>JBGTHE010000455.1:0-10674 GCA_041746335.1 Lysobacterales bacterium
GGCCAGCACGATGACAATCAGACCCAGCGTGATGGCTGTCTGCATGATGGGGGCAGACAAGTAGCGGATTATCTGATTTTCCAGTTCGGAGTTTGCGTGCTTTGCCAGGCGGGCAATGAATTTTTCCATCATCAGGCTGAGCAGCTTGCCGATGATAAAAAAGAGAGCCAGGATCACCAGGCTGAGTAGCCACAAGTGATCCTGCAAAAACTGCCAGCCATCCTGCATGAAGGCTGGTAAATAATTACCTATGTCGATATCGAGGGGCTGATATTCCAGATCAGAAGCATCTGTGTCCTCAGGCACAGGCGCCCCGGCACTCAGCGGCTCCGGCTCGGAAGTAGCTGCCGGGCGTGCTGAATCATTCAGGTCCTTGCTGTTTTCTGCCTGCATTGAACTCCCTGTCCAGCCACAAGTCCGGGTTTCAAAGCCTTAACCGGGACCGCCTCCAGGCCAGTGCGATGGCCAGACCGAGGGTCAGAATGCCATAAGCACCCGTCGCCGAAATAATATAAGGCCACAACGCACTCTCCCCGTCAAAACTCATTCCGCCTATCCAGAACACAAACCCGCCAGCGCCGCTCAGCAGAAACAGCAGTATCAGACTGTCACAGAGCAGCCATTGTCGGGCGGGCAACAGGTACCAGTATAGCCAAATCAGAATGGCGACTACCGGCAACAACAATAAACCAGTGACCGTCATCCCAGCCGCTTGATGCCCACAGCTGCGCGCAACCGGGCCATGAAAGGAGTGGCGAAATCGCGCGCCTTCCGGGCGCCGGCCTGCAGGATGTCTTCAATGTCATCAGGCCTTGAAACCAATTGCTGATAACGTTCTCGGGCTTCCTGCAATTCAGTGTCAATCAACTCAAAAGTCTGTTGCTTGGCATCACCCCATCCGATTCCATTGGCAAAAGCCTGCTGCATGGCGGCGCGTTGCTCTTCCGAGGCAAAGGCTGCAAAAATCTGATAGAGGGCGGAGTCTTTGCAGTCTTTGGGCTGACCGGGCTCAAGTGAGTTGGTAACTATTTTCATAATGGCTTTACGCAACGACTTCTGCGGCAACCACAAAGGTATGGTGTTGTTATAACTTTTCGACATCTTTCTGCCGTCCTGGCCCGGCAGTAAGGCTACGTGCTCATCCACCATGGCCTCGGGTAGCACGAAATGCTCGCCAAACAGGTGGTTGAATCGTTGTGCAATATCGCGAGCCATTTCCAGATGTTGAATTTGATCACGACCCACCGGAACCTGGTGCGTGTTGAATAACAATATGTCGGCAGCCATCAGGATCGGATAGCAGAACAGGCCCGTGTTGATGCCGAAGTCTGCATCCTCACCGGCATCCAGGTTGTCCTGCACGGCTGCCTTGTAAGCATGCGCCCGGTTCATCAGACCCTTGGCGGCAACACAGGTCAGCATCCAGGTCAGTTCGGGAATTTCCGGGATATCCGACTGTCGATAGAAAGTGGCAGTATTCGTATCCAGCCCTAAAGCCAGCCAGGTGGCTGCAATTTCCAGGGTGGACTGCGGTATTCTCTCGGGGTCCGAGTTTTTAACCAGGGAATGATAGTCGGCAAGGAAGTAGTATGACTGTACTGCCGGGTTACGACTGGCGGCGATGGCGGGTTTGATGGCGCCCACATAATTGCCAAGATGTGGAGTTCCTGTTGTGGTAATGCCAGTAAGGACTGTATTTTTGAGCATAGGGTAAGAATCACTGGAGCAATCAGACAATGCCGTATTCTAAGTGAATCATCAGCAGAAGTTCGAAACAAAGGTAGCGAGCTGGTTATCCTCGACCGGCTTTCGTACTCCCGGCTGGCCGCAGTTGGCCTTGATTGACATGTATTTCTCCAGGATGTCACCCGCGCTAGCTGTCCCACTACCGGGGTTGATTCTGGTGCTGACGCTGCTACCTGCAACTGCATGGATGCCGGCAGCCTGGGCTGCACAAGACCCCACCGCAGATGTAATTTCCAGGCAGGACTTTGAAACTCCCGAGCAAAGCAATCAAACGGAATCCCTGAACAACACGTCTAACACGGCAGAAAACTCCGGTGCCGTGGATGAGTGCGACTGGGAACTGGAGGGGCAACCCATACAGGAACAAACGCAAGAGCTGGTTTACGGTGTTTCCTGTCACGCTTTTCGTTGGCTTGATCAATTATTCGGTGACGAACTGGACTTTCCGGAAGACCAGGTAAACGGCCTTTGGTTATTGGGTTTTGAGTACCGTGAGTACGATCAATTTGATTTTCGCGGTCGATTTCGAGTGCGCGCTCCGCTACCCAACCTGAGTAGTCGCTGGGATGTAATTGTTGGTCGCGAGAACGAAGAGGAGTTCGTCTCGGATACCGCACCCGCAGATCAAACGCTTTACAACCCGGGACTCTCGCGCGAAGACGACAACGAATGGTTGCTGGGACTGGGTCAACGGGAGAAAAACCGACGCCAAGGATTCGATTATTCGGTGGGTGTGCGCCTCGGTGCGCCTCCGAGACTTTATGGCAAAGTACAGTATTACTATAACAAGCAGTATACCGAGAAGACTGATCTGCGGTTTCGCCAGACTCTGTTCTGGCGTACTGATGATGGGCTGGGTACCACCACTCGTGCCAATCTCGTACACCAGGCTGATCCGGAGAACGTGGTTCGCTGGGAGGTGGTGGCCACGGTATCGGAAGAAACAGAGGGCATGAAATGGTACACCGCACAAACCTGGTATCACCAGCTGCGCGGTAAAAACGCCATTTCACTGCAGGCTTTTGCGCAAGGCGAAACGGATGAACCGGTTCACCTGCGGGATTATGGTTTGAACCTGATCTGGCGCCAACCCTTTACACGAGACTGGATGTTCCTTTCAATGGGTCCAAACATCACCTGGCCTCGTACCTTTGAGACAGAGGAACGGGAGCTGTCCCTGGGTTTCAGCCTGTGGGTGGAAATGGAGTTTGGCGACTACAGTTATTAAGGTACCTCTGATTTTTTCAGAGTTGCCGGGGCCCAAGGATGTGCTCAGCAACGCCGCAACCAAATAGGTTGGAAAATCAATGAACCTCCGCGCCTTGCAGTACTTCGTTAAGCTCGCCGATCTGAGGCATTTCAGTAAGGCAGCTGATGCGTGCTTTGTCAGCCAGCCCACGCTCAGCACCCAGATCAAGAAGCTTGAGGAGGAATTGGGCACTCAACTGGTGGAACGTTCGCCGAAAAACATTATGCTCACCGCAGTAGGCGAAGAAATTGCTGAACGCGCACGCAAGTTGCTTGCGGATGTGGAGCAAATTCGCACCGTGGCACGCCGCAGCAGCGATCCGGAAGAAGGGAATCTGCGCCTTGGGCTGTTTCCCACCCTTGCGCCTTATTTGCTGCCTCACGTGGTACCCGGCCTGCGCAAGCATTTCCCGCGCTTGCGGTTACAACTGGCCGAAGAAAAAACGGAAGACCTTTTGCGCATGCTGAGACGCGGTGAGCTGGATGCTGCACTACTGGCTTTGCCCATACCTGAGTCCGGGCTGGAGATTGAAGTACTGTTCTGCGAGCCGTTTGTGCTGGCTGTTTCCGCGAACCACCCACTTGCCCTGAGGCCTGAAATTCATGTTGAAGATCTCCACGGCAACGAATTGCTGTTGCTGGAAGAGGGGCATTGCTTGCGCGAGAATGCGTTGGAGGTCTGCAGCCTGGCGGGTGCGCATGAACGCGTCGATTTTCATGCCAGCAGCATGGAAACCCTCAGGCAAATGGTGGCTGCAGAAGTGGGAATAACCCTGATGCCCCTGCTGGCAGTCATGCCACCCATAGCAGCAACTGAAAATCTGGTCACCCGCCCATTTGCGGGCAAGGCCCCTTACCGCACGATCGCGCTGGTCTGGCGAAGCAGCTCAGCCCTGGGCAAGTTTCACCAGGAAATTGCAGGTGTATTTCGTGAACTGACCGCAGACCTGATGACTAAAAAGGCGTGAGGTTTCAACAGGCCTTCTTGTTGAGGATTTTGTAACTCAGTACTCGAGCCCTTCCAGCAATTGCTGGGCATCATCCGGTCCATCCGGCACATCTGCAAACAAAGGTGTGGAGAGATATCGTTCGCCGGTATCCGGCAGCATGGCGAGAATTACTGTGCCGGCTTCGGCCTTGGCGGCAACTTTAAGCGCCGCAGCGAACGTTCCTCCGGACGAGATACCACAAAATATGCCTTCCTGGATGGCCAGTGCCTTGGAAGTTGATATGGCCTCATCATCCGTAACCGGGATATTCTCATGTGCCACTTTGCGATCCAGCACATCGGGAATGAAATCGGGTGTCCAGCCCTGGATTTTGTGAGGTGCCCATTCCTTGCCTTCCAGCAAGGAGGCGCCCGCGGGCTCGGTGGAAACGATTTTCACATCCGGCCGAGCAAGGCGAATCATCTGGCCAGCACCAGTAATGGTTCCGCCCGTGCCGTAGCCGCTGACGTAATAGTCCAGGCGGCGATTGGCGAAATCAGACAGCACTTCGGGACCTGTGGTATTGCGGTGATAGGCAGGATTCGCGGCGTTTTCAAACTGCTGAGTCATGAACCAACCGTGCTTTTTCGCCAGTGCTTCGGTAGCAGCCACCATGCCCGTAGCGCGACGCGGTGCCGGAGTAAGCACCACTTTCGCTCCCAGAAAACGCATCAGCCGGCGCCGTTCAATGGAAAAGGATTCAGCCATGACGGAAACAAACGGATAGTCGCGCACAGCGCAAACCATAGCCAGGGCAATGCCGGTATTCCCTGAAGTCGCCTCAACCACGGTCTGGCCGGGCTTGAGAACTCCGCGTTTTTCCGCATCCAGTATGATGCCGAGCGCAAGGCGGTCTTTGACCGATCCCATGGGGTTGAAGGCTTCCAGCTTGACGTACATCTCGACCCCTTTGGGGGCCAGCCGATTGATTCTGACGACCGGTGTGTGGCCTATCGTGTCCAGAATATTGTCGTAAATCATTTGTCTACCTCATTTGTTGGTTCGAATGAAAACACTGACTCATTCGAATTTTTGCAAAGTTTCAAGCGGAGCTTTCAGGCCCTATGCTGCAGCAAGCAGTGACGGCTGATTTGTAAACCAATTGAGATTACTCCCGAGGGCTGCCACCTGTCCAATGATCAGCAGAGTAGGTGCAGCGGAGTCAACACGCGCTGCCAGCTGATGCAATTCATTCACCGTACCGTGCAATACCTGCTGCTGCTCGCGGCTGCCATTGGCCACCAGTGCTACCGGGAGGTCAGGGGCGATCCCCGCCTGCAATAGCTCCCTTCGAATTCTGGCCGCCTGCTTCAGGCCCATATAAATTGCTGCCGTGCGACCGGGTCCCGCTATGGCTTGCCAGTCGAAAACGGATTTGCCGCCACGAGCCGAATCAACCGCAGTACTGGAAACATGGCCGGTTACGAAAGTAAGCACAGCGGCATGGTCTCTGTGCGTCAGCGGTATGCCACTGTAGGCTGCGCAAGCCAACGCAGCGCTGATGCCGGGTACCACCTCATAAGCCACAGCATGTTCGCGCAGGTATTCCAGTTCTTCCCCACCGCGGCCGAACACGAAGGGATCGCCACCTTTCAGTCGGACCACGGTTCTGCCCAAACTGGCCTGCTGAAGCATCAGTTCGTGAATTTCCGCCTGGCTGCGGTGGTGGTCACCTGCCCGCTTGCCCACATCAATTCGATCGGCATCGCGCCGTGCCAGGTCCAGTATCTCGCTACTGACCAGTTGGTCATGCAGGATCACGTCGGCTTGTCCCAGCACATGCAATGCCCGCAAGGTCAGCAGATCAGCACGCCCCGGCCCTGCTCCCACCAGAAACACTTTGCCTTGCGACTTGAGATCATTGCGATTATCGGTGCTGTGGGCAACCGCAGATGCCAATGCCGATTCGATTTGTTGGCTGATCTGACGCTCATCCTGCAGGCTCCAGCTGCGGAGCTGCTTCTCCTGTAACAGCTGTTCCCAAAAGCCACGGCGTTTGGCCAGCGGTAAAGTTTCTTTCACCGTATTTCGCAGTTCTCCAGCCACTGCCGCCACCCTTCCCAGACCGAGCGGCAGCAGGCGCTCTATCCAGCCGCGTATGACACGCGCCAGCACCGGCGAGCTGCCACCTGTAGAAATGGCAACCTGTACTGGCGAACGATCGATAACGGCGGGTGAGAGAAAGCGGCATTGAGCTGGCTCATCGACCACGTTGACCAGTATCCCGGCCTGCTCGGCATCTGCGTAAACTTGTGAATTGAGAACGCGGTCACTGCTGGCGACAAACACCAGCCGAACTCCTTGCAGATAGCGGGCATGATAATTTTGGGCGGCGTGCTGGATGCGACCTTCCTCCTGCCAGCTCAGGAATTGAGGATTCAGTTCCTGCGCCACAACCCGGACCTTGGCAGACGCCTGCAACAGCATGCGTGCCTTGCGTTCGGCCACTGAGCCGGCACCCACCACCAGCACCGTTTGATCACGTAAATTGAGAAAAATCGGGAAAAAATCCATGTAGTGCTCCGGGCATTCGACGAATGAATGATAGTCAGCCCTCCCATACAGCAGAAATACGCATTCCTTTCGCCCTTATATCCCTGCGTTATATCGTCCGTTATACCGCGCGAGTAGAATGGGGGCTTGCGCTGCCCAAACAGGCTAATTAATCTGCAAGCAGGATCGAATAGAGACGGTCTGCATGTGACGCAGACCGGGGTTACCTATGAAATTGCAACAATTGCGTTACCTGATCGCCATCGTCGACAGTGGTATGAACATCACGGCCGCTTCGCAGGCTTTGTTTACCTCCCAACCCGGTGTCAGCAAACAGGTCAAAATGCTGGAAGACGAGCTGGCGCTGTCTTTATTCATTCGCAAAGGGAAAAGTCTGGAAGGCCTGACCGAAGCGGGTGAAGAAGTGGTGCGTCGCGCGCGCAAGATTCTGACCGAAGTGGATAACATCCGTTCGCTGTCGCAGGAAATGTCAGGCCAGCAGCAAGGCAGCCTGCAGGTGGCGACCACTCATACTCAAGCCCGATATGTGCTGCCGGACTTGCTGGAGGCGTTTCAACGTCAGTTCCCCGGAATTACCGTGAATCTGCAGCAAGGCACTTCGGACCAGATTTCCCGCAAGGTGCAGGAGCAGGAAGCTGATTTCGCCATTGCGTCCGGGCGCAGCGAGTTGTTCAGCGAGCTGGTTACCCTGCCTATTTACCATTGGGAACGCACGGTGCTGGTGAAACCCGACCACCCCCTGGCGCAGCTCAAGCGTATCAGCCTGGAAGATCTGGCCCGCTACCCCATCATCAGCTATACCCACAGTTTTGACGTTGGCTCGGATCAGCAGCGCTCGTTCGCCAAGGCCAATTGCAAACCGAAAGTGGTTTTTACCGCCGAAGACCCGGATGTGATCAAAGCCTATGTGCGCAAAGAAATGGGCATTGGAATAGTGGCTTGCATGGCCTATGAACAAGACCGGGATGCAGACCTGGTGGCGCTGGACGTCAGCCGGCTGTTCCCCAGCTGCACCACCTGGATTGGTTTCCGCAAGGATCGCTTTTTACGCGACTACATGTATGCGTTTTTGCAGTTGATGGTGCCGAGCATGGACCGCAAACGCATAGACGATTTCATCGCCAATGCCGATGGCGGTGCCGGACCTGCCTTCGGAGAATCACTGGGAGCCCTGAATCAGCACCCCAGCATCGGCAATCGCTTCTCAAGCTGTTGCAACGGCACCTTTAACCTGTAACTCACCCGCAGGGATGGGCGTGAAGTGTTCGGCTTCATGCAGACCGCATTCCCGCAGCAAACCGGAAAAACGCGTGTCCTGCTCTGTTTCTCCCAACAGCATCGGCCGGCTGCTGTGACGATCACCGATGGATGCATAACCCTGTTCCCATAAGGGATGGTACGGCAACTTGTGATGCTTCAGATAGCGATGCACATCACGGTTGCTCCAGTCCACCACCGGAAATACCTTGACTACGTTGCCCTGCCTCTGCAGTACCGGCAGATCGTTGCGGGTGTCCGACTGGGTGCGGCGCAGGCCACTGAACCAGGTTCCAACCTTCAGATCCTTAAGAACGCGCTGCATGGGTTCAACCTTGTTGATGTAGTTATAGCGGCGGATGCCATCAGCACCCTGATCCCACAACTTGCCATAACGCAATTCCTGCCAGGCCGGGCTCAATTCCGGACGATAGATGTGCAAATTGAGGTCCAGCTTACGCTGCAGTTCGTCAATAAAGCGGTAGGTTTCATCAAACAGATAACCCGTATCGATCAACACGACCGGAATGCGCGGCTTGAGCTGGGTGACCATATGCAACATCAGGGCGGCCTGCACTCCGAAACTGGAAGTGAGTACAACTTCGTCCGGAAGGAAGTCCAGTGCCCATTGCACCCGGTCCACTGCAGACATTTTTTCCAGACAGGGATTAACTGCATCGAGCTGTTGTTCGTTCCAATGTTGACCAGGACGCGGTATGCATAATTTCAAGGCGTGTTCACTCATGCTGAAGCCTGCTTGCCAAAAGGGTTGGTTGGAGGGTGGTTGAATGGCTGGAGTTGGAAAGCAATCCCTGCCGGAACAGGAAATCGCCAAAATATTCGTGTTCTTCTCTGCCAGCGGCGTAATCAGCAAACAGCTGGTCCAGCACCTGCAGAACTTCGGCCTCCTGCACTGATTCCCTGAACAGGGAATTCAGCCGCGTGCCGTTGAAGGCGGCGCCCAGATGCAGGTTGTAAAGACCAGGACCTTTACCCACCAGGCCAATTTCTGCCAGATAAGGCCTGGCACAGCCATTGGGGCAACCGGTCATGCGTATGGTGATTGCCTGTTGCAGCAGATCGTGTTTGGTTAGCAGTTGTTCGATACGTCCTACCAGTTCAGGCAGATAACGTTCGCTTTCGGCCATGGCGAGTCCACAGGTGGGAAAGCCCACGCATGCCAAGGCGTGTTGGCGCAGTGGGGACAAGCGATTCCAGCTGTCCAGCCCATGGCTGCTGACGATGGCATCAATAGCTGCGCGGTCTTCACCGGCGACATTGGCGACCACCAGGTTCTGGTTAGGGGTCAGGCGAAACTCACCCTTGAGAACCTGGGCAATGGCCCGAAGACCAGACAGCTGCTGAAGGTCCGGTAAGTCTTGTACGCGGCCATTTTCAATAAACAAGCCCAAATGCCACGCACCATTATCGGTTTGCTGCCAACCCAAACGATCACCGGTATGGGTGAAGTGAAATTCGCGCGGCTTACTGAGGCGGTAACCTGTGCGCTTCGTGAATTCTTCGTGCAACCATTCTTCGCCCCGGTCATCCAGTGTGTATTTCAAGCGAGCATGTTTGCGGTCGGTACGATCACCAAAATCCCGCTGGATCTTGACGATGGTTTCGGATACTTCCAGCACCTGCTTCGGCGAACAGAAACCCACCACAGTAGCCAGGCGCGGATAGGTTTTGGGATCACCATGAGTGACGCCCATACCACCACCCACTGCAACGTTATAGCCCAGCAGCTCGCCGTCTTCGACGATGGCAATAAAGCTCAGATCGTGTGCGAATGCATCCACATCATTGCGTGGAGGAATCGCGAAAGTCATTTTGAACTTGCGCGGCAGGTAGGTCGCGCCGTAGATCGGTTCATTTTCCTGCTCAGCAAACTCACCCGTCAGCTTCTCGCCATCCAGCCAGATCTCGTGATATGCATGGGTATGAGGCGTCAGATGCTGGCTGACAGCCGCTGCATCATCAAACACGCGTTTGTGCAGGGCTGAAGCTTCTGGCAATACCGTGCTCATCACATTGCGGTTCACGTCTCCGCAAGCGGCGATGGTGTCCAGCAGGCTGTCGTTAATTGCTTTGATGGTGGGTTTGAGCCGGCGTTTCACTACGCCGTGCAACTGGAACGCCTGGCGAGTGGTCAGGCGTATGGTGCCGTTGGCATGTTCGGAAGCAATAGCGTCCATGGCCAGCCATTGTTTGGGTGTGCAGATACCACCCGGTACACGGGCGCGAATCATGAACTGATGATCAGGCTCCAGCATTTGCCGACGGCGCTCGTCGCGCACATCGCGATCATCCTGCTGGTAAAAGCCATGGAATTTACTGAGCTGTGTGTCGTCCTCGGCCAGGGTTCCGGTCGCGCTGTCGGCCAGGCTTTCCAGCAAAGTGCCACGCAGGAAATTACTGCGTGCCTTGATGCCTTCAACCGGCGTCAGTTTGCCCGCCGCTTCACTCATCAGTACAGATCCTTGAGGATACGACCCTGACGGCGCAACTCGGCCAGTTCCTGAGTAGCGGCATCCGCATCCAGGTGGCGATGCTCGGCCAGCACATTCTGCACAGCTAGCTCAACGTCTTTGCCCATGGCGAGACCGCCGCACAAGTAGATCTGAGCTCCATCCCGTAACCACTGCTCCAGGCGCTCACCTTGCTGGCGAATGATGTGCTGCACGTAAACTTTTTCTTCCTGATCGCGGGAAAAGGCACAATCGATGTGTTGGATCAGGCCGCTGGCGCGCCATTCCAGCCATTCGCGTTGGTAAAGAAAATCGCTGCGCAGATGCGGGTTGCCAAAGATCAGCCACACCGGTGTGTTGGCTTCTTCCTGCTGCAGTTGTTGCAGGAAAGCTCGGTAGGGTGCGATACCCGTACCGGCTGCAACCAGAATAATCGGAGTCTCGCGATT
>JBGTHE010000456.1:0-5804 GCA_041746335.1 Lysobacterales bacterium
CTGCCAGAACGCCGGGAGCAGATCGATGGAGTAAAAAACACCACCGAGGTAGGTCAAAGGCGCCAGGATAAAAGTTGGAATGATGGCAATGTCGTCAAACTTCTGGGCAAATATGGCGTTGACCATTCCAGCCAGCGAGAAAACGATGGCCGTCAACAGCAAAACGGAGATCGCCACCAACAGATGGGTGAACTGCAATCGCGTGAAAAACAGCGAAACCAACAAAACCACGAAACCAACCATCAAGCCGCGCAGCAATGCGCCGGTGACGTAACCCGCCATAATGACCCAGTTCGACAAAGGCGAAATCAGCAGTTCTTCAATGTGCTTGCCGAACTTCGCACCGAAAAAGGATGAAACCATGTTGCCATAGGAGTTGGTAATCACCGACATGATGACCAGTCCGGGCACGATGTATTCCATGTAGGTAAAGCCACCCATAGTCCCGATGCGGGAACCAATCAGCTCACCGAAAATGATGAAGTACAAAGACATGGTGATGGCGGGCGGGACAATGGTTTGGCCCCAGATTCGCAAGATGCGAGTGACTTCCTTGCGCACGATGGTGGTATAACCCACCCATTGGATTCTGGCGTTCATGCCCGGCCTCGCAAAACAGCGGCATTGTGCTTGTCGTTATTCTGTTCCAGCATGTCGAGAAATAATTCCTCCAGTCGATTCGCCTTATTGCGCATGCTCAGGACGTGAATCCCCTCTCGATCAAGCGCCGCGAACAGGCTGTTAAGGGATTTGGCTTTGGGCACCGAGGCTTCCAACGTACGCGAATCCGGCAGGGTGATATGCATACCATCAACATGGGGTGGTGTTTGCAGCGATTCGCGCAAGTCCAGCACGAAAGTCTCTATCTGCAATTGGGACAGCAGGCTTTTGACATCAGTATCCGCAACGATCTGCCCGCGATCTATGATGGCGAGATTGCGACACAGCTGTTCTACTTCCTCCAGATAATGCGTGGTGAGGATCACTGTCGTTCCGGCCTCGTTGATGGCTCTGATGAATTCCCACATGGACCGGCGGATTTCGATATCCACACCGGCTGTAGGTTCATCCAGAATGAGCAAACGCGGTTCGTTGACCATCGCCCGGGCGATCATGAGGCGGCGTTTCATACCGCCCGAGAGTGTTCGCGCCATCTTGAAAGCCTTATCCCAGAGCTGTAACTGGCGCAGATATTTTTCTGCCCGATCAGTAGCGATGCGACGCGGAATTCCATAGTAGCCCGCCTGGTTCACGACAATCTCGAATGGCTTTTCGAAAAAATTGAAATTCAGTTCCTGCGGAACGAGGCCAATGTGGCTCATGGCGAGAGATCGCTGCGTCTGAACACTGGTGCCAAACACCAATGCTTCTCCCGACGTGGAGTTGACCAGCGATGAAACGATGCCGATCAGAGTCGATTTACCTGCACCATTAGGGCCCAGCAGACCGAAGAAATCACCCTCCGCCACATTCAGCGAAATTCCCTTGAGAGCTTCAACGCCATTTTTGTAGGTCTTGTGCAGATCCTTGATTTGCAGAGCATACATTTGTGGGAAATGTTCCTGATGGAGCCAGCGCCTATCCTAGTGTCCTGTCCCGTAAGTATCTAGTGCTTCAAATACTACAAAATTTGTCAGTGCCGAATAATTTCGGGTCAGAACACTAACACAGCGCGGTGAGGGCATGGAATCGATCAGCGACGCTAGTGACTATTTGCCTATGGACAGGGCAGGATCGAACCCCTATCTTGACGTTTGCTTCAGGCTCAAGGTCCATTCGGGAACAAACCAATCCACCATGCTCCTATCTAAATCCACATCGTTGGTTAAATTTATTTGCGCGCCGATGGTCAGGCCGAAGGCCATCAGCGTTCTCCTGCTCCTGACTGCGCTCCATGGCCCGAGTCTTCTGGCCCAGCAGGATAACGCGGCTCTGGAACTGAGCCCCTGCGAACTGCGTTTGCCGGGGACGAGTCTCACCGCTCCGGCTGAATGCGGGTGGTTCGAAGTGGCGGAAAATCCAGCAGTGCCTGATGGCAAAACGATTCAGCTGCACGTCGCCAGAGTGCCTGCACAGGGTCGCAAGGTTGAGCCTGATCCGCTGATCCTTTTTGCCGGCGGCCCGGGCCAGGCTGCTTCTGAAGCCTGGTTGATTGTGGCGCCCGCCTTCCGCAAGCTCACAGAAAATCGTGATGTTCTATTGATCGACCAGCGAGGCACCGGGCAATCGAACCCATTGCGCTGCCCGCAGATTGCACTGAATGAAGCCCTGCTGATGGATTGGGATGACCTGGCGGCCAGCTCTCGCGCGTGCCTTGACCAGTTGACCGGCGATCCGCGTTACTACACCACCACCATTGCCATGCAGGATTACGACCAGGTGCGCGCCGCGCTGGGCTACGAGCAACTCAATCTGATCGGCGTGTCTTACGGTAGTCGGGCTGCACAGGTTTATCTGCGGCTGTTTCCAGAACGGGTCAGAACGGTAGTGCTCGACAGCGTGGTGCCACAAACCCTGGCATTGGGCAGCGAGCATGCGGTGAAACTCGACCAGGCCCTGGACCGTATTCTGGATGGCTGCGAAAGCGATGCCGCCTGCCGTAAAGCTTTTCCGGACAGCCGCAAAAATCTCAGGCTGATGGCTGAAGCGGTCACTGCGAATCCCGTGATGGTAACGATCGATCATCCATTGACTGGCGAGCCACAAACTCTTGAATTCAACCGCGACATGCTGGGTGGGGCCATCCGCTTTCTCAGTTACAGCGCCGAAACCCAGGCCCTGCTGCCCTTGTTGATCCACGAAGCAGCAAGCACCGGCGATTATTCGCGCATCACCAGCCAGTTGATGATTACCGCCACTGGCCTCGCTGAAAGCATCGCCCAGGGCATGGAACTGGCGGTGGTTTGCGCTGAAGATTTTCCGCGTTTCCCGGCAGTCACGCCGTCCGACTCTGACTTCCTGTTGGGCGACAGCATGCGCCGTTCCACCGACATCCAGTGCGGCATCTGGCCGCGTGGGCAAGTGCCTGCAGATTTCAGCCAGCCGATCACCAGCGACAAACCTGTGTTACTCCTGTCCGGGGAGTTTGATCCGGTCACCCCGCCGGAATACGCGGAAATGGTCCTGGAGCATTTGAGCAATGGCCGACACCTCGTTGCTCCCGGGCAGGGCCACAGTGTTTCAGGCAAGGGGTGCCTGGGTGAACTGATTACCGAATTTATCGTGGCGGCTGATCACAGTGAGCTCGATCCGGGCTGCCTCTCTCAATTGCAGGCTTCGCCCTGGTTCATGTCACTGACGGGCCCCCAGCCATGATCGTGGTTACAAATCTCCATAAATCTTTTGGCGAAGTGAAGGCCGTGCGCGGCGTGAGCTTTACCGCGAACGATGGTGAAATTACTGGCCTGCTGGGTCCGAATGGCGCTGGGAAAACAACCACCTTGCGAATGTTGTACTCCTTGCTGCCACCCGATGAAGGTGAAATCCGGATCGACGGGCTGGATCCCGGCAAAGATGCCATGGAAATCAAACGCACCCTGGGGGTGGTTCCAGACGGCCGAGGGCTCTACAACCGCCTCAGCGCGCGCGAAAACATTGAGTACTTTGGAGAGTTGCACGGCATGACCCGCGCATTGATGAAAGAACGCATCGCCCATCTGACCGAAACCCTGGGCATGGAAGACTTTATTGATCGCCGGACTGAGGGCTTTTCACAAGGTCAGCGAGTAAAAGTCGCCATCGCCCGGGCCATGATTCACAGCCCGCAAACCGTTTTGATGGATGAGCCCAGCAATGGCCTGGATGTAATGGCCACACGCGCTTTGCGCAACTACATACTCAGCCTGAAACGCGAGGGTCACTCGGTAGTTCTGTCCACCCACATCATGCAGGAGGTGGCAGCATTGTGTGACCGCATCGTCATTATTGCCAAAGGAGAAGTGGCGGCGGACGGCACGGCGGAACAACTGATGCAGCGAAGTGGCTGCAGCACATTGGAAGATGCTTTCGTAAAACTCATAGGCACGGATGAGGGCTTGCTGGCATGAGCGGCATGAAAGGTATGAACACGGTATTCCGTAAGGAATCGATAGAAAACATCCGCGACCGCCGGGCGATTTTCAACTCGCTTCTGCTCGGCCCCATCCTGTTTCCCTTTATGTTCATCGCACTGGTCTGGTTTACCACTTCTGCAGAACAGGAACGAGCCGAGAAAACCTTGGAGGTCCCAGTGGTTGGAGCCGAACTGGCTCCCAGCCTGATCCGATTCCTGGAGCAACAAGGCATGGTGGTGAAAGCCGCACCCGCAGATCCGGAAGCGGTAGTCCGCCGCCAGGAAGAGATGGTAATCATCCGCATCCTGCCCGATTATCCGGACAAGTGGCAGGCTGGCGAGCCTGCACCGGTTGAAGTGATCGCTGATCCTTCGCGCCAGGAATCTTCTGTGCCCATAAGGCGAGTGAAGAATCTGTTGGCGATCTACAGCCAGCAAACGGGCATTCTGCGTTTGCAGTTGCGCGGTGTGGCGCCCCAAGCGATGGCGGCGGTGGAAATAAAAGATGTGGATCTGTCCACTGCAAAAAGCCGCGCCATTCTGGCGATGATTTTCCTGCCTTATGTTCTGATGATCACGGCATTTACTGGTGGCATGCATCTGGCCATGGACACTACTGCGGGTGAAAAGGAACGCAAAAGCTTGGAGCCGCTGCTCATCAACCCGGTACCACGCTGGCAAATCATGACTGGCAAATTGTTGACCACAACGCTGTTTGCCATGGCCTCGCTTGCGCTGACCCTGCTCTCTTTCAAACTGGTATTACCTTTGATGCCGGTGGGTGCTTTTGGAATTGACCTCACCTTGTCGGTGATCTCTCTTATCCAGATTCTGCTGATCATCGCCCCTGTGGCCATTCTGGCTTCCAGTTTGCTGACCTTGCTGGCGTCCTTTGCCAAAACCTATCGCGAAGCGCAGTCCTACATGAGCCTGGTGGTAATCATTCCACTGATTCCCAGCATCATTTTCATGGCCAATCCAATCAAGCCAGAGCTGTCGATGATGGCCGTGCCGCTGTTCTCACAGAACCTGCTGATTGGCGAAATCATCCGCGGCGATGCCATACCTTTGGTCTGGTATGCCCTGTCCATAGGCAGTACATTGATTATCGGTTTGGTCTTGGCAGCCATCGCAGCCACTTTGTACAACAAACCCCGGTTGATTTTCAGCGGGTCCTGATGGATTTAGAGGCCCTTGCTTCGATCACCGCCCCTGAATCCCGATTTCCGTCGCCTGAGAGCTTCAGCGAGTTGATCGACACCAACATGATGGCGGCCAGCGTCGGATGGCCCAGAGCGATTTCTTGAAAATAGGATTCAACTCAAAAATAGCCCGACGGCGGTAAGAGCTTCCGATTCTGGTCCTTGGCCCTTCGGGCTGCCCTCGGTCCTCGGTCGTTCCGGCGACCGGCCCGAAACGCTTGGATCGCTCTCGTGCATCCTGCACTTCACGATCTGTGAACATCCCTGTTCAAATGCTCGGGCGGGCCTTTCGCGACATCCCTGTCGCTCCTCCTTGTGGCTCGGTCTGGATCGCTCTCGTGCATCCTGCACTCCGCGATCTGTGTGCATCCCTGCACAAATCGGCTGCGTCCGACAGAACCGGAACCTCTTACCGCCATCGGGCCGCCGATTGTTCTAGCGGCTCAGCTCCAGGCTTCCAATTGCTTAAGTTGCTCAACCCCAGGCTCGTTTACCGTCACTGAATCCCGTGGTAGCCGCCGAGCTGATGCGGTTTTGTGCAGGATGCACAC
>JBGTHE010000457.1:0-6217 GCA_041746335.1 Lysobacterales bacterium
CAACGGAGCTCAAGCAACAACTCATTGCTAAAGGCATGTGGTCGCAGTATCTGGAAGTGGCGATAGGGCCGGATGCAGAGGTGTTTACCAAAGCACCCACCTTGTCTTCTGTGGGCTGGGGAGACCAGGTGGGCATACGTCGCGACTCGGCATGGAACAATCCGGAACCCGAAATCGTGCTGCTGGTCAACAGCGGGGGGCAAGTGGTCGGAGCCACTCTGGGCAATGATGTGAATTTACGCGACTTTGAAGGCCGCAGCGCGCTGCTGTTGGGCAAAGGCAAAGACAACAACGCCTCGGCCAGTATCGGTCCCTTCGTGCGGATTTTTGATGAGCATTTCGATATGTCATCCGTGCGGAAAGCCCGGGTTTCACTGCGAGTGACGGGTAACGACGGTTTTGAGTTCAGTGCAGAAAGCAGTATGGAACTGATGACCCGTGATCCTCTGGATCTGGTCAGCCAAACCAGCGGCGCCAATCACCAGTATCCCGATGGTTTCGCTCTGTACCTGGGTTCGCTGATAGCGCCCACCCAGGACAGGGCTGAACCCGGCAAAGGTTTTACGCACTCGCCCGGTGATCTCGTGACCGTGGCTTCTGCACAACTTGGCAGCCTGGTGAATCAGGTGACATGGGCGGATGAGGCGCCGCCCTGGCAGTTCGGGATCAGCGCTTTGATGAGTAATCTTGCCAGACGCAATTTGCTGGGTTAAAGCACCCTGGATCAGTCACGGGATTCGATAATGCCGGGAGAGTTCACAATGTTCCGGTTGGCCTGACCAGTTCCATTCTGCACCCGCAGTTTGTTCAAACCACCGCTCCAATCTGCCAGGGCGTGAATTCATTACTGCCATAGTCCAGCAATTCGCTCTTGGTTTTTTCGCCAGAGGCTACCCTCAGCACGCTCTGGAAAATTTCCTCGCCCTTGCCCTGCACGTCGATTTTTCCATCGAGGATATCGCCGCAATTGATATCCATGTCTTCGTTCATGCGCTCGAAGATGGCGGTATTGGTGGTGAGTTTCAGTGAGGGCACCGGCTTGAAGCCGAATGCAGAACCCCGACCGGTGGTGAAGCAGATGACATTGGCGCCTGAGGCTACCTGGCCGGTAACCGAAGCAGGATCGAAGCCGGGGCTGTCCATGAAGATCAAACCTTTGCGGCTGATCATCTGACCGTAGCGCACCACTTCGCACAGTTGCGTGCTCCCGCCTTTGGCCACCGCGCCCAATGACTTTTCTAAAATAGTGGTCAGACCACCCATCTTGTTTCCGGGCGAAGGATTGTTGTCCAAAGCATCGCCGGTAGCCCGCGTATAGCGTTCCCACCATTCGATACGTTCAATCAGCGCATTCGCCACGGAACGATCGCGCGCCCGGCGGATCAGCAAATGCTCGGCACCGTAAATCTCCGGCGTTTCCGACAGGATGGCTGCCCCTCCGTCTCGGATCAGTCGATCGGCAGCAGCACCCAGAGCCGGATTGGCTGTGATGCCGGCCAGCGCGTCGGAGCCACCGCATTGCAGAGCCAGGGTCAGCTCACTGGCCGGGCAAGTCTCGCGACGTTTGCTTCCGACCGAGGGGATCATTTCCTGCAGCAGCGCCATCCCGCTCTCGATGGCTGCACGCGTGCCGCCCGCGTCCTGGATGGTCAGATAGCGCAAGCTGTCGCATTCTTCCAGCCCCACTTCTTTCAGCAGAGAGTTGAGCTGCATCACTTCACAACCCAGGCCGATCATCAGCACGCCCCCAAAATTCGGATGCAGTGCATAGCCACGCAATATGCGCTGCAGATTGTCGAAACCATCTCCGCTGGAACGCATGCCACAGCCGGTGCCGTGTACCAGGGCAACCGCGCCGTCGACGCTGCCTTCTGCTTCCAGGCCAAAGGCATTGTTGAGTCGCGCAGCAACCTGGTGCGCAACCGTTCCCGAGCAATTGACCGAGGTCAGAATGCCCAGATAGTTGCGGGTTCCCACCTTACCATTGGCGCGGCGAAATCCCTGGAAGGTCGATCTCTCTTCTTCGGTTATGTATTGAGTGGCCTGGGCATTTGAGCAGTAGTCATATTCTTTGTTGATGCTCGCAACAACGCAGTTGTGGTTGTGCACGTGCTCCCCCGCCCGAATCGGCTGTGAAGCAGTGCCGATGGTTTGCTGATACTTGATGATCCGTCCACCGGCAGGAATATCCTCCAAAGCTATTTTGTGCAGAGCAGGAATATCGCTGCTGAGAACATAGCCCGGCCCAGCCAGTCCTGCCGGCAGTGCTTGCCTGGCCAATGCCACGTTGTCTTCGGGATGCAGGCGAATAAGGAGGTCTTCAATCTGGGCCATGAATATTTCCGGATGTGATCGTCAGATTAAGGTTCGTCGAGCGTGAGACAAACGAAGATTCACCAGGCCACCATGGGGTTACCGGGAGAGCCGGTTGCTCCTACCAGTTTGAGCGGTGCCCAGGTAAACAGAAATTCATAAACCTTTTCATCGGACAAAGCTTCCATGTCCAGACTCTCAAACAGGTATATGCCGCGGCGCACCAGCAGGTTCATATGGCAATAGCCAAAGGGTGCATCGGGCGCCTGGTTTTCTCCACCGAGGGGCTCGATAGCCCCCTGGTCGGTCACCAGCATGGATATTTTTCTCTGCGCCAGGTATTCGCACAACTCGGCCGAGGGGCCGGGCTCTCCCGACAGAAATTCCTGGTTGGCGGCATGAACTTCAGCTGCGGATCCGGTGATGTTTCCGGTTTCATCCAGGTAGCTTTTCCACAGCTGAATCCAGCCGGTACGGATCAGTACCACATCGCCGGGACTGACATCCTCAATCTGTTGCTGTTGCAGAGCCTTCTGGAAATCAGCCACCGTAATCTCTTCGCCCTTTGCCAGCCGCGTCACACCTTTGAGCCGCGGCATATCAATCAGGATGCCACGAGTGAAGAAGCCCACCTGCGCCACATGTTCAATGCCATTGACCCGCATACCACGGCCGTGGCCCTGGTCTTCCATGCGGCGTCCGTTGTACATGTAGTTACCCTCCTGCCAGCCTGTCTCCGCACTTACCCAGATCATGGGATGAGCCAGACCATCAAATTGCGAGCCGACCTGCCCCAGCTCGGAACTGATGAATTCATCGTTAAAAGTATGTTTGAAATCCTCGCCTTGCCAGCCTGCGGGGCCGTGCAAAGGTTTACCTGCACCAGGAATCATCAGGCTGTAGGTGCGGCCCGGTACCAGTGGCATGCCGTTGTGGTAAGGCATTCCCAGAGTTAATGTTTTGCCCTGTCTGACCAGCCGCACAGCTTCAAGGCGCTTTTCGGGAGTGATGTAATTGACGGCGCCGCGCTCATCATCTGCACCGAACTCACTGGGCCACCAGTTCTCGTCAATGGGATTATTGGCCGCAATCGACGAGCAGCTATAGAGGATCAGAAAAACGCTGGTGCAGTGACGGCGAAACAAATTCATGGTTATTACCTTGCAGGGTTTTAGCAGCCCGGGTACCGTTTCATGCCATTCCAGATTCGGTGGTGGTCCTATTGAACTACGGCTGGATACCTTTTCCAAGTGCCAGGCCGGAACTTTTCTTGATGAATAACATGCTCATCAAGGCAAGCAGGGAAGAGCAGGCAATCATCAGGGAAATCGAAATCAGGGTGCTTTCGGAATTTTTACTGACAGTGAAACTGATCAGCGAAGCTCCTCCCGACTGCATAAAGATGAACAATGCCGAAGCTGTGCCAGCATTAAAGGTGAACGGTACCAAAGCCTGCCCGATGGTGAGGCTGATCACGATGCCAGTGCCGATGCAGGCTAACGCGATGGGAAGCAGGGCTGAAGTGGGCGCTTGTGTAGCGAGATTCAGAACAAGCAGGCCCAGCCAGCCGGTCAATGCTAATGCCAGGCCCAGTCGCACGCTGTTCTCCACGCCCAATCGAGGCACAATAAATCTCACCATGAGAACGCCCAGAGTCAAGCTCGCATTGAAAACCGCCAGTATGAATCCACTGCCGCTGGCATCCACCTGATAGTGCTTTTCCGCAAGAAAACTGTAGTTGGCCAGGAACAACAACATGGTCGTGATGCAGAACGTGTTTGCCAGCGCATTACGGATGAAGTCGGGATGACGCAGTATGGAGAACCAGCGCGTCTCAGGCGCCTCGAAAACCCGTGTTCTTTCCGGCCTGCTTTCCTGTTGCCAGAAAAAGCAGCCCACAACGGTGACCGTTGCAATCAGAGCCATGACCAGGAAACTCAGTCGCCAGTTGAAATGCAAGCTGAGGTAACCCCCCAGTATGGGTGCTGTAATCGGAATCCAGATCATCATCTGGTACATATTGTAGATTGCCTTGGTCGCGCCCCCAGGCCCATGGATGTCCCTGAGCACAGTACGGGCAAGCACAACACCCGCGGCCGCGCCCACTCCCTGCAGCAGCCGCATCGATGAAAGCATGGCAAGGTCGTTGGAAAGAAAGCAGCCTACGGAGGCTGAGATGTAGACTGACAGTCCAGCGAGCATGACCTTTTTCCTGCCAGCCCTATCGGCCAGCATTCCCCACAGAAAGGGGGCGACCGCATAACCAGCCAGAAACAGATATAGCGTTGATTGAACAGCGTTTTCAGCCAGGCCCAATTCGCGGGTGGCGCTGGGCATGGCCGGTGCAAAGAAATCCATGGATAGCGGAGCCAGAGAACTGGCAACCGCCAATATCACTACTAGCTGCAGGGGACTGTTTGGCTTACTCGTGGGTGGGGTGGGGGTTTGCATCCATACCTGCACTTCATTACGTCGTGCCAATCATCTCACGGCACATAATTGACTTTGCAGTCGCCGCCAATTTTTTGCATGCTCTTATCGGTATATTGCTGCAACTCTATGAAAATGCCATTTGGGTCCCTGCAGGTAATCATCCAGTTGTCGTCACCAGCGTATTCCTTGGCCGTAACATCAATGCCATGTGCTTGCAGCCGCTTGAACCAGGCATCCACATCATCTACCTCAATGGCAAAATGCCTGACTGCGCCTTCAGCGCGGGGTTTGGCGACTTTGATCACTTCGATAAAAGTCAGATTGCTGAAAGCCAGGTAGAACCCGACCAGGTCGTCGTGCTGATTTTTAAACTCAAATCGCCGCTCCAGGCCCAGCGCCCGGTAGAAGTTTTCCGTGGCGTCGAGGTCATCAGTTTCGATGCAGACATGCGCCAACTTACTCTGCATGATCTTTACCCTCGCTCCACCATTGTGTGCCGGAAGCTCCGCGCAGGAACTCATCACGAGCCTGGTCGTCCTGGCCAAACATCTTCCCCACTACGTGTCGCGCCACCTCATCTGCCTGCCAGCGCAATTGACTGCCATCGCTCTGAGCGATAGCCACAAACAGGTCGCCGACAATTCGCGGGTGAAAGGCACGCGCCATGCTGTTGCGAACATTTTGTAGCTTGGCCTCAACCAGTGGGCGGTACGGCGAGTGCATGGGATAATCTGGGGGAAGGACAGCATTATCGGCCAGAGCGGAATCAAAGATTCCAGTGGAGTACATGCCGGCTTCAACCAGGGCCACTTTGATTCCCCAACGATCCACCTCGTGCCGCAAGGATTCAGTAGCGCCTTCCAGCGCAAACTTGCTGGCGGTATAGGGCAGATCACCGGGGAGGCCAGCAATACCCGATAGTGAACTCATCATGATAATGCTCCCGCCCGCCTGTTCACGCATGATGGGTAGCACCGCGCGGGCTAACAAAAGGGGGCCCATGAAATTCGTCTCCATGACCAACCTCAAGCCCGCCTCGGGCACGTCTTCGAGTGAGCCTGGAAATACGATGCCAGCATTGTTTACCAGCACATCGATTCGACCTTCCTGATCCACAATGCCTTGCAAAAAAGAATCAAAAGTTTCGGGCCGGGTAACGTCCAGGGCTTTAATGTGAATGGTCAGGCCTTCGGTCGCAGCCGCCGCCAGCAGACGGTCGGCTTTGGCCACTGTGCGCATGCTGGCATATACCGTATCGCCATTCCGGGCAAAGGCCAGTGCGCCTTCCAGGCCGAAACCATTATTCGAACCTGTGATGATGACAATAGCCATTTAATCCTCCATGGGATATTTGAGTTGCAGCTGCTGACGAATTTCGTCCATGGTTTGCATGATGGTGAGGGTTTCGTCCAAAGGCATGACGGGGCTCTCGGTTTTACCTTCGAGCATGCAGCGTACAGCTTCCATGGCC
>JBGTHE010000458.1:0-5658 GCA_041746335.1 Lysobacterales bacterium
GCCGTTCCGATCAGCTGCGTTCTGTTTCCAGGCAATCTGGATTTTGGCACGGTCAACCGGAGTTCCATCGAGCAGTGTGATCGATGCTCCATCGCGGCGGATCTCCGCTATTTCATTGTCTTCGAGAATCTGGATGTCGCGGGTGTAATGCAGGATCGCCGTGATGTCCGAAGAAATGTAGAGGCCGTCTTCCGCATGACCAATGACCAGCGGGGGGCCGCCACTCCGGGCCACGACAATCTTGTCAGCCTGCTGCTGGCTGATAACGGCCAGCGCATAAGTTCCCTGTACGGCCGAGAGTGCTTCCATGACTGCCGCTTTGAGGCCACCTTCGACGTTGGCCGCAAGCTTGGATTCGATCAGGTGGGCAATGACTTCGCTATCTGTCTGGGAGACAAAGCGATGCCCGTCGTCTTCCATCAGTTCCTTGAGCTCGGAATAGTTCTCGATGATTCCGTTGTGAACGATGGCCAGCGCGCCGGTGCAATCCGTATGGGGATGTGAGTTGTTGTCGGTCGGCCTGCCGTGGGTAGCCCAGCGCGTATGGGCAATGCCGATTCCCCCCGCGAGGGGATGCCTGTCCAGCAAGCTCTGCAGCGCAGCACTTTTCCCTGCACAACGCTGCCTGCCCAGCTTCCCTGCATCGATGGTTGCCATGCCGGCTGAGTCGTAGCCTCTGTATTCAAGGCGTCCGAGGCAGTCGAGCAATATGCCCTGTGCCTGTTGTTGACCGAGATAACCCACGATTCCGCACATTTTAGTTATCAGTAACCCGCTTGAGGAAGTGTCCTGCCGCAATTTGGCTCTCAGGACCCGACAACTGGTTAATCAGCGCCAGCTCTTCCAACGGTATGGTCGATGGGTAGCTGCGGTTGAACTGGTTGAGTGTCATCGATTTCCGCAGCTCGACAATCTCCAGCCGGTCCGGCTGCCGCGCGAGGGCGTCCCGGTCGGTAAGCTGATCGAAGCTGTTGATGGATTGGTTGAATGCCCGCTCGTAAGTGGACAATTTTTCGGCAGGGGTGTAAGCCAGGATCCGATACGTGCTGTTGGCCAGCGTGATGAACGCCGCGATGCCACCCAGCATGCCTTGCTCGGTCTGCGCCGAGAAATTGCCGATGACTGCGCCCAGCCCGTTCACGTTTCGCGATTCAACACGACCGCGGCTCAGGCCTTGCTGGGCGAAGAATGCATCTGAGGCCTCAGAGCGGCCACCTTCCACCAGGCTGAGCTGAATGATCGCGTCATTATTGGGGCTGCCAGCAACCACGAACTGAGACATGTTTTGGGTGTTCCAGCCCTGGGGCATGTCGAGCTGGAACGCCAGCTCGGGATGCACGAAGTGATTCGCCTCGAAATATCCGTTTCGCGGATTGGCGCCGTACATCATCCCGTCAATCTGTGAAAGATATTCGTCTTCACCAATGCGGCGCGTTGACGATGCTGCTGGCAGGGTTTGAAGTTTCTGTTCAATGCGGACAATACGTTCCGCAGGATTGGGGTGAGATGATTGCCAATCGGGAACCGGGCTTTGCCCTGCGAGTTGCGCAGAGTTCTGCAGCGAGGAAAACACGTTGACCATTTCCCGCACGTCATAATTCTGGTTCAGCGCGTAACCATAGCCGAGATCATCGGCCTGCCGCTCATCCTCGCGGCCATAACTCAGGAACAGTACTTGCAGCCCACTGGTGGCGATGCCGCCAAATTTAGCCAGGGTCGGGCTGATCATTGATCCTACACCCAGTCCGATCTGGGCCAACTGCTGTTGGCTCATCCGCTTCACTGAGTGGCGCGCCGTGACGTGGCCGATCTCGTGGCCAAGCACGCTGGCCAGTTCCGCTTCGTTACCCATCAGCGCCATCAATCCGCGGGTGATGAAAATGAAGCCGCCAGGCGCTGCAAAGGCGTTGGGAGTTGGGTCATCCACGACCTGAAAAGCCCACGGTAGCGCAGTGCGCTCCGATATTCGCGCAAGTGGCATTCCGACGCTTTGCACGTAATCCTGTAGCTGCTGGTCTGCTACGAGCCCCAGCTGGCTTTCAGCGGCTGCGGCAGATTGGCGCCCGATGTCAATCTCCTGACTCTCGGACACAAGTGCCAGCTCTCGCTCACCCGAAACCGGGTTGGTGGCGCAAGAGGACAAAAAACAGCTGAGGAACACAACGATAACGAAGCGGCTCATAAACTATCTCCCAAAATTATTTGTCACCACAATGTGGTGGCAGGAGTCACTTTGCCGGGAAGCGCAGAGCGCTTCCGTGCGCTGTCAAACACATCTGTGGTTTTTACTTAGGGACTACGTTCGATGGCATACCCGGGCGTTCTGGTGGACAACAGAAGTACTGGGTGTGGGAATGCGCTGAAGAGAAAATTTGCCTGAACAGAGCCTGAATTGACTCGAAAATCACTAGGTTTCTGGAATGAGGCGTGCATACTCGCGTTTGACGACCGAGTAGCACTCACAGGCCTGCGCTTCGAGTCCCGCGCGATCCCGCACGATGATCCGACCACGCAAATGACGAATCAGACCAGCGCTCTCAAACATTTTTGCGGCCGCGGTGATGCTTTCGCGGCGCGTGCCAAGTACATGGGAAATGAGTTCCTGGGTAACGGCCAGCTCATTTGAGCCCAAGCGATCTAGGCTGGACAACAGCCAGCGACACAAGCGTTTTTCCAGCGGATGATGACGGTTGCACGCCGCATTCTGACCCGTTTCCGTGATCAATGCCTGGACGTAGCGCAAAAGCAACCGTGCCAGTGGGGTGTTCTGCGCGAACTCCTCGGCCACCAGATTCCCGGCCAGACGATAAGCGAAACCGGGGCTTAAAACTTCTGACCAGAATGGATTGCTGTTACCGCCCAGAAACGCAGCGATACCGATGGCTCCTTCGCAGCCCGTATCGGCGAATTCTGTTGAGGTTCCGTTCTCCAATTCGCAGTACCGCGTAACCAGGCCTGCGGCGATGAAATACACATGGTTTTTTTGGCAGTTGGCAGAACCGATGACCCAACCTGTGGGCAGGGGTAGTGGTTCAAGATGGGGTAACAAACGCGCATAATCTGCCGAAGGCAACGCCGCAAGCAAGCGATTCTGCCTGGGCTGGAAGTTTGCGTTTACAGTACGCAGGCCCTGAATGGACGCGAGACGCGCTCCCGCGTTCACTACAAATGACTGCCGTCCCAACACTTGGGATCCTCCACAACGGTCAATTGGTTACTACGAGTTCCTCTTCACTCTTTGCTTTGCTGGCGGATTCGGCAGGATGGCCGGCACGCGCGAGGCGACGTCCGGCTTCCTTCCAGTTGGCCACCGCCCACCAGCCTTTCAAATATTCGGCCCGCCGGTTTTCATGCTGAAGATAGTAGGCGTGTTCCCAGACGTCATTGACCAGCAGCGGGTAGTAACCCTGACTAATCGGATTGTCATGTCCCGTGGTCGTGAGTATCCGCAGCCTGTCGTCGCCGTTAGGCGATTTGACCAGCCACACCCAGCCGGAGCCGAACAGTTTGGTGCCGGCCTCTTCAAAATCTTCCTTGAACTTTTCCATGCTGCCAAAAGCTTTGTCGATGGCTGCACCCAGGTCGCCATTAACCTCGGCGCCGGCACCAGGAGACATCGATTGCCAGAAGGTGCTGTGATTCAGATGTCCGCCAGCATTGTTACGTACTGTTTCGCGAATGCTTTCGGGCACCTGGTCCATGTTGAGGAGCAACCAGTGTGCGGCCCGCCCGTGGAGTTGCTCAGGCGCCTTTTCCAGTGCAAGATTCAGCGCTTCAACATACGCCGCATGGTGTTTGCCATGATGCACCATCAGGCTGTGCGCGTCGATGTGCGGCTCCAGCGCTGACGGTGAATACGGCAAGGGGGGAAGCACATGTTTCATTGCTTACTCGTTACGTGATGCAGCTACCAGGGCAGCGTCGCGCTGAGCTATAGCTTTAGCTTTGGCGGCCTCAAATGTAGCTTCAGCTGCGCTCAGGCAGGCTTTCTTTTCGGCACCGCTTAGAATTCCACATTTTTCAGAGGCTATTTCTTCTATGCCTTCGGCTTCCGCAATTGCTACTTCGTAATTTGCCTCTGCCCTTTCATCCATGGCGTCCGACTGTACATCATTCAGATCCGCACGGGCGGGGGTATCACTTTGAGTATAGTCGTGCCTGGCTTCTGCAACTTCTTCCTCGGCGTCATGTATTGCCTCGGTGGCTTCCTGGCGTGCCTCGGCGACATTTTCCCTCGCATCTGAGCGCGCCTCAGCTACATCTTCTGCAGTTTCGGTGGCGGTTTCTTTGCAGCCGGCAAGCATGAGTGCCGCGAGGACTGCGATGGGTATAATTCGAATAAATGGGGTTCGATTCAACATGGGTCTTACTCCTATCAGGTGGGTTTGGGCCATTAGAACAATACGTGTCAACAACAGACGCGTCCGTGCGGTGGCGCACACAAGTCGCGCCATGGTTTCAGGATCAGTCAATAATAAAGCTGACTCGCATGATGACTCGGTAGCTGGATATGCGACCTTTTTCTACGCTTATCTTCTGCTCGGCAATCCAGGCGCCTTTTACATTCTTCAGAGTTTGCTCAGCGCGTTTGAGACCTGATTCGATGGCATCCTGAAAGCTGATTTTGGAGTCGGAAGAAATTTCAATGATCTTGGCAACAGACATGTTCTTGGTTCCTTATTGATGGTTAAAACTTTTAGAGGAAGAACGGTAAGAAAATGCCGGGAGATCAGTGACGATCCCCCGGCACGTGGCTTTAGAAGCCGTGGCTAATGGTTGAATTAACCTTTCAGACGTTACGTTTCGACAGCTTGCGACGCATGGTCAAACCCACACCACCGAACAGTGAAAACAGGCCACCCAGCGCGATCAGCGGAAGCGGGCCGGCGGTATTGGGTAATTCCGAGTTCTGTCTGTTCCTGTCCGTATCGGCCTGTGCCAGCATCCGCTCGTTTTCATCGTTGTCATCGACAGCGATTCGGTCCGCACTGGAGGTAGTAGAGACTCTGACGAACTCTGAGTTCGGTGCACCCGGTTCAACTGCGAAACCTAACGCACCTTCAGGAACGTAGAAACTCAGTATCTGACCATCATCCAGATCGGCAAATGCAACTTGACGACCGTCCAAGCTTGCTCGCTGACCAGAAGTTGGCATCAAGGTAACCCTTCCCAGATTTCCGTCCGTCCGGCTCGTGAACTCCGTATCAAACGAACCATCTGCGTTGATTCCCTGGAATTCACCTTCGAACCGCGCCCATTTCGCACCGTTGACGGTGACGACTTCGCGACAGGCTTCGGATGCCCATGGGTAGCTCGTGACAAACTCCCGGTGCCAGTTCAAATCATTGCAACTGGAGGCGTTATCTACGGGACGATCCGCGTTAACCAGGGAATTATCCTGGGCCATGGCACTGTTTGCCCACACCAAACCGGCCAGCGCCAAGGCTGTTCCCGCTTTGATCGTTGTGCTTGATATCATATTCACTTTACTTCTCCTGGTTTGATTGAGGTGCCATTCCTTGTCAGGAAGAATACTTCCCGGTTTACTCGGAAAAGCCCCGTTGGGGACTTGCGTTCTTTACTGCTGATGCTTCATGACACGTTCTTTACTTCTGGGTTTTCACCCCGGGCTCTTCACTCTGGGCTCTTCACCCCGCT
>JBGTHE010000459.1:0-3585 GCA_041746335.1 Lysobacterales bacterium
GGTGCGGTTGATTGGCCCACATACTGCTTCAAAAATCCTGGTGGCGGGAACCCTGCTCAGCCCGGACGAAGCATTGGCCATTGGCCTGGTTGATGAAATCGCAACTGATGCGGCAGCGGCCGTGAAACGCTCGATTGAACGGTGCGAGCAATTAATTGCATTACCCAGCAACGCCATGCTCGCAACTCGTGCGCTGGTTCGCGAGGACCTGCATTCCTTGTTTGATCATGAACACAGTATTGGCGTAGATGCATTTCTGCAATTATGGTTTTCAGAGAGTACCCAGAAATCACTCAGTGAACTGGTGCAACGCCTGCAGAATAAATAGGCAATCGCTATTCTGGCTGCACGGGGTTTCTGAATCCATGCACTGGAGGCTGAGTCACTCAATCAAGAGAAACAGGCAATTCAGACACTGGTTTCAATCGGGCGAGATGGATCCTTGATCCATTCACTCCACGAACCAGGATAGATTTGACTTGTTCCTAAACCCGCGAGCTCCATTGCGAAGGCATTGTGGCAAGCAGTAACCCCCGATCCGCAATAATGAACAACTTTGCGAGGACCGATATCATCCAGCAACATTCCGAACTCCTCACTTAGTTGCTGAGGGCTCTTGAACTGGCCTTGAGCGTTAAGATTCAAGCCCATTGGTCGATTCAAGGCGCCGGGAATATGCCCGGATTTGCTGTCCAGAGGTTCTGTTGCGCCGCTGAATCGCTCCGGAGCTCGCGCATCAATCAAAGTCAGCTCGCCCATTTGGGACAGAATTTCCTCAGCACTAACTGTCAAATTGTGGTTAGGAGTAAGCTCCGGTCTTTCACCTGCCTCAGTCCTGGCCGTTCCGATCTGTAAGGGGAGACCCGCACTAATCCAGGCCTCCATTCCTCCGTCCAGCAAGGCGGCAGGCAAACCAAAATAGCGCATCAGCCCCCAAAGGCGGACCGAAAATGCATTGTTACCCCCATCATAGGCAATCAACAATTTGCTCTTCTGCCAGCCAGTGCTGGCGAGGAAGCTCGCGAAATCATCGGCAGTGGGTAGTGGGTGGCGACCACTCTGAGGTGTGATTTCCGATGAGAGGTGATGATTCAGATGCGCATAGACTGCTTGCGGAATGTGTCCATCCAGATAGCTCTGCAGGCCATTTTGCGGCTGCAACAAATCAAATCGGCAATCCACCAACAAGCAAGAGCCAGCCCCCAAGAGGCGGTGCAAGGCGTCCACAGAAACGAGCATTTCAGACCTACCTGGCATTCTGATATCGCATCGCGAGGTTCAACAACATCGCAGCCGTGACACCCCAAATGGTGTGATGCTCATACTGGAGGTACCACACTGAATAGCTTTCTCCGGCGCGCACGATGGGCCGATTTTCATACAGCTCAATTTTGGCTATGTGTTCAAAGGGAACAGTGAACACCTCAGCGACTTCGCGCCGGTCCGGCTGCCAGACGATGGGAGTGTCGACCAGCGCCACTACGGGCAACACTCGATAATCAGAGATGGTATCCAGGCGATCAAGAAAACCGATTGGACTGGCTTGATCAGCCGGTAGTCCAATCTCTTCGTATGCTTCACGCAATGCGGTTTGCACTGCACTCCGATCCTGGGGTTCCGCAGCTCCACCAGGAAAGCTGATTTGACCCGCGTGGTGAGGCAAATGATCTGCACGTCGAGTCAGTACGACTTCCGGCTGCTCAAGATCAAGCAGCGGAACCAGCACTGCCGCGGTTTTCCGAGGACGATAGGGGATACTTCCTGGGGGTCTGAAACCGAGAACTTCGAGCTTCGCTACCCCCGAATTCAATGGCGATACCGCGGCCTGCAAGCGACTGCGCCAATTTGTGTGCACGGCGGTGGCCGCCAAGGTCATCTTGAGAAAAGTACTTCGAGTCGCTTGGGTAATTCAGCCATAAGTTGACTTCGTTCCGTGACTGAAAAGTTTGACCAGTTGCCAATTTCAGCAGAGGTTCTCAGGCAGCCGATACAAATATCACCCGGCCCCAAGGTACAAACTCCTATGCAGGGTGAAGCGATCACCTCTGATGCACGGACTATTGCCGTTGATGGCTGGCTTGAGCTCACTCGAACATCCTTGACCGGAAACCAAAAAGGGGCTGGTACTGAGCAGCCCCTTGCAGGAACATTATTGCCCTTGCAGGAACATTATTGCTTGACGATTTCAACCAATTTCAGGTCAAAAGTCAGGGCTTCATTGGGGCCTACGGGTGGATTTCCCCGAGCACCAAAGCCTAATTCAGGTGGAACAAACACTTGCCAGGTTGCTCCGGTTTTCATCAGCGGCAGAACTTCCTGCCAACCACGCAGCACGGCGTTAACAGTAAATTCCTCCGGGACACCACGGGCAAACGAACTATCAAACTCGAGCCCGGTAATTTTGCTGCCTCGGTAATGAACCTTGACTGTGCTTTCCATGCCCGGACGGGCACCATCACCTTCATCAATGATCCGGTACTGAACGCCACTTGGCAGACTCACTACACCATTTTTCTTGGCATTGGCTGCCAGGAATGTGGCACTGGCTGCCTGATTTTCAGTAGCCAGCTTCTGGAAAGCCTCAGCCTGTTCCTGACGAACGCGTTGCTGCAATGCTGTCAACACAGCAACCATTTCCTCGTTGCCAACTTGGGGCTCGCGACCTGCGCCTGAATCACGAATGGCGGCGATGATACTTTCAACATCGAATTCAGCACCGCGCCGTTTGATGTCTTCGCCAATGTCCCAGCCTACAGCATAGCTGAGCTTACCCTTTTCCGACGTTACGTCTTGGGCCATTGCAGGGGCAACAGCAAACAGGGCAATAAAAACGAGGGGTGCGAACTTCAATCGCATCGAGAAATCCTCCAGGTGGGAAACAGGGAATCCGGCAGTGTGTGCCGACGCTTCAAAAGACGGCCATTCTACAGCAGCATGAATGTTCATGTCATGTTGCACGCGTAATGAATTTACAGGCACTGCGTAAAGGCTCATACACCGCATATGACCGGCGAAGGGGCCGCAAAGTTTCCGCCATCTATTGGCGGGATCAGCCAACTAAACTTTAAGAGGCCTATTACTTGTCCAAAATTGGCCAACGTTAATCAAACACAATCAATCTCTTAGATAACCCCCAAAGGCTGGCACGAACTCTGCATTATTGCTAACGAATTTTCATTTTTTGATCAGGAGTTATCAATATGAGTATTTTTTCTCGCTTCAGCGATATCGTCAACGCGAACATTAACGCCGTCCTGGAAAAAGCCGAAGATCCGGAAAAGATCATTCGCCTGATGATTCAGGAGATGGAAGATACTCTGGTGGAGATTCGTTCGGCCGCCGCACGTTGTATTGCAGACAGTAAGGAGAACCGGCGTCATATTGAGTTTATTGAGCGGGAAATCGGCGAGTGGGACAGACGGGCTGAGTTAGCCTTGCGTCGCGAGCGCGAAGACCTGGCACGAGCTGCATTGTCCGAGAAGCAGACTTTGACGGATCAGATTGCCAAACTTCAACACGAGGGAGAAGTTGTTGAAAGCCAACTTGAGAAGTTCAACGCGGACATTACACAACTCCAAAACAAAC
>JBGTHE010000460.1:0-2761 GCA_041746335.1 Lysobacterales bacterium
GCAGTCGAAGACCAGGACCTCGTCATCAATAATTACGGCCTGGCTTGGATTCCCGCGGTCTGGATCCGGTAATGCCGACCCGGATCCCAGAACAACCGCCGTCATGCCTTTGGTTTTTAAAACCTTTGCATTTTTTTCCTGACTGGAAACACCTGTGGCCATCACACCCAGCGCACCTCCCGCTGCGAGTTTTATAATTTCCCGCCGAGTAACGGATCCGGCTTTAACATCATTGGAAGGCATATCTTCTATCCTCTTCTGGAGCATTTAGGGGAACATTCATCTGTAACGCGTTCCGATCGGAAAAGTCGGACACCGTACACCCCGGTGGAAAAAACCTTCAATCTGATTTCACGGGCACGACCTTCCGGTTCTTGTCGATGATGGCGAACAGAATCAGCATGTAGGCCAGCAGCCGGATCAGGTAGAGCAGCGGCTCCGTCTCGTCCGAATACTCGGTCAGCCCCATGATCATCCTGCTGCTTCCCTGTATCGCAAAGGACACCGCGAAGAACAGGAAGAACCGGTCCCTCGTCGTCTTCCAGAACCTCAGGAAAAACAGGCTGGCCGTAAAGCAAGCGAGCGCAATCGCGCCGAACAACATCAAGCTCATGACTTCACTCCGCGTCCCATATCAGTCCGTACAGCAATATCACCATCGCCACCAACGCCGTCACCTGCCGCCACATCGATAGATCCTCATACGGCAGCACCACCTTGTCGACCACCAGAATGATGTTATTCAAGCTGAGCGCCGCAAAGCACAACCCGCCCCAAAGCAACAGCTTGTAACGGGTGCGGCGATATGCCTGTAGAAGCAACCAGGTGCATAAAAGCGCCGTCAGGGCACATAACCCGTAAATAACAGTCGCCATGGCTACTCCTTCTCCTTTCTGATCTTGAAGGCATTCGCGAATTCCTGGACCCTGCTCTTGGGCCGGGAATGGATGAGATGTGTCACTGGAACGAGGGAACGAGCGTAAGTATCCGCAACTTTTGCGACTATGGTTTCCAGTTCCGGATGGTACTGGTACATGCTGGCATCTTCCCGCAACAGTTCCCGAGCCGCCAGCTGTACCAGCAAATCTGCCGCCTCGCCATCGCTGATATAAAGCCTCTGCGCGACTGTCCCCGCATTCCACCCGGTCTGCGGGTTGGCGCGGAACAGCAACAGCCCCTCAAGCTGTGCCACAGAGTCTATGTTCTGGAGAATGAACTGTTGTACGTCTTCTGGGATCACCAGTGCCTCGACAGTTGGTATTTGGGTCTGAAAAGATGCGCCACATCCAAGCGGTTGGGTATGTATAACATCCGGGCCGCACAGGAAACAATTACTTCTCGCCGTGCGGAAAACCGACGCGGCCTTCTTGACGACCGCCTTCGCTGTTGTAGCTTCGGGCGGTTCCGCCCCACTGCCGCTGCCTTGCCGGCGAAGATTTCGGTGGTTCAGAGGAAGCCAGAATAGCATCAGCGGTCAGAAAAATACCCCCGATATTTGCCGAAATTCCTGAAAACGTGCTTAATAATGGGCAAATTTGGATTTGGTGAATGACCCATGAGAGCCCTGAACGGCAAACGGACAACAGACGATGCCGACGACCGAGGACTCATGGGGTTTTGATAGTTGAGGACAACCATTAACCGTGCACATTAGGACTCCTGGTGAAGTATGAATGAAACAACGACGATCCCACGCGCGCCCAAGAAGCCCCGGTCCGCTGCCATGCTGCCTAACGGCGAGCCCGCCAAGTCAAAAGCGACGAATGGTTCCGCACGGCTATCCGCGGAGGATCGGTCGCGAATGATACTTGCGTCGATGGCGGCGTTTCGCGATGGGGATTTCTCGGTGCGGTTGCCGATGAATTGGGAGGGTACGGATGGACAGATAGCGGAGGCTTTCAATCAAACCATCGCACAGAAAAAGCGAATCTCGTCGGAATTCTTGCGGCTGAGCAATACTGTGGGCAAGGAAGGGCGGTTGAAGCAACGCATGGCGCTGCCGGGGGCGATCGAGGGGTGGGCGGCAGATGCAAACTCCATCAATACGCTCATCGACGATTTGGTGCGGCCCACTACCGAAATCGCGCGGACCATCGGCGCGGTGGCCAAGGGCGACCTGGGGCAGTCGATGGACCTGGAGGTGGACGGGCGGGCTCTGAAGGGTGAGTTTCTGCGTTCGGCGAAACTGGTGAATTCGATGATCGAGCAACTCTCGGTCTTCACGTCGGAAGTGACCCGCGTGGCGCGCGAGGTCGGCACCGAGGGCAAGCTCGGCGGCCAGGCGCATGTCAAGGGCGTATCGGGCGTGTGGAAGGAGCTCACCGACTCCGTCAATCGCATGGCCAACAATCTCACCGCGCAGGTACGCAACATCGCGACAGTGACCACGGCGGTGGCGCGTGGCGATCTGTCGCGCAAGATCACGGTCGATGTGAAGGGGGAGATTCTGGAGCTGAAAGAAACCATCAACACGATGGTCGATCAGCTCAACGGCTTTTCCTCGGAAGTCACGCGCGTGGCTCGCGAGGTCGGCACCGAAGGCAAGTTGGGCGGGCAGGCCGAGGTGCTCGGCGTGGCGGGGACGTGGAAGGATCTCACCGACTCGGTCAATGCGATGGCGACCAATCTCACCGCGCAGGTACGCAACATCGCGACAGTGACCACGGCGGTGGCGCGTGGCGATCTGTCGCGCAAGATCACGGTCGATGTGAAGGGTGAGATTCTGGAGCTGAAAGAGACCATCAACACGATGGTCGATCAG
>JBGTHE010000461.1:0-3503 GCA_041746335.1 Lysobacterales bacterium
TACACCCTCGCCGGAACCGAAGTATCGGCATTGCTGGGTCGTATGCCCTCAGCGGTAGGCTACCAACCGACACTGGCGCTGGAGATGGGCTTGCTGCAGGAGCGCATTACCTCCACCAAGACCGGTTCAATCACCTCGTTCCAGGCCGTTTACGTTCCCGCCGACGATTTGACCGATCCATCGCCAGCGACCACCTTTGCGCATCTTGATGCCACGCTGGTACTCAGCCGCGCCGTGTCTGAACAGGGTATCTATCCGGCTGTGGATCCGCTTGACTCAACGTCGCGTTTGCTCGATCCCAACCTGATTGGTCAGGAACACTACGATGCGGCGCGCGGCGTACAGGGTGTGTTGCAGCGCTACAAGGAACTGAAAGACATCATCGCCATTCTGGGTATGGATGAGCTGAGTGAAGAAGACAAGCGAGTCGTGGCGCGCGCCCGAAAAGTCCAACGTTTCCTGTCGCAGCCCTTCTTCGTGGCTGAAACGTTTACGGGCTCGCCCGGCAAGTACGTGTCACTGAAAGACACCATCCGTGCGTTTAAGGGCATCGTTGAGGGCGAATACGACTCTCTGCCCGAGCAGGCGTTCTACATGGTGGGTGGCATCGAGGAAGCGGTTGAAAATGCCCGCAAGATGCAGGCCAAGGAAGCTGCCTGATCATGCCTAATAGCATTCACTGCGAAATCGTGTCGGCTCAACAAGCCATTTTCTCTGGCGAGGCAGCGATGGTATACGCCACCGGTACGGTGGGCGAACTGGGCATCGCACCGCGACACGCGCCACTGATTACGCAGCTGAAGCCTGGTCCCGTGCGGGTGTTGAAACCCGATGGAGAAGAATTGTTCTTCTTTGTGGGTGGCGGCATTCTGGAAGTCCAGCCGCACGTGGTCAATGTATTGGCCGATACCGCAGTTCGAGGCAATGAGCTGGATGCGGCGCAGGCCCAGCGGGCGAAAGAGGAAGCCGAGCGTCAGTTGGCAGAGCGTGCCAGCGGAATGGATGTCGGCGCCGACGCAGAGGTCAAACTGGCCGAAGCTCTGGCCCAGTTGCAGGCGCTGGAACAATTGCGCCGCAAGCGTCAGGCCTGAGCCGGGAAATTAGCTGATGAACTCTCCGGCAAGCCTTGAGGCGTTACCGGCTGTTACAAAATAAACTTCAGTTGGCTTGTTCCGCCACCACTACCTTATCTTTGCTTTCCCCCGACTGCCCCACGGCCACCGGTTCACCCCGAGCGCTTTCCGTTACGGGTTCGAAACTCCCTCCCAGCGCCAGATGCAAGTTGGTGCGCTCGCTCAAACGCTCGCTCTGCACCCGCAACAAGGCCTGACGGGCGGAATGCAGGCTGATTTGCTGCTGCTGCACAGCTCGCAGGTCTGAGCGGCCAACTTCAAAGCTGGTATTCGTCAGGTCCAGAGCGCGCTGGTTATCCGCCAATGTCTGTTCCAGTAGCGCCTGCCTGTCAGCCAATGACTCGCCAGCAGCCAGGCTGTTCTCCACATCACCCAGGGCCCGCAAGGCCAAACGCGCATAATCTGCCACAGCTTCTTTCTGTTCCAGGGTACGGATTTCAACCTGGGTCTGTAGCTCACCCCCCCGGTAGATGGGGGCAATGAGTTTGGCGCCGGCGCCGCCCGTTGGGCTGTCGAAGTCGTCCGCCAACTGCAGGATTTCACTCGAAATAGAGGCTACGTTCGCATTGAGGATGATCCGGGGAAGCTTGGCCGCCTTGGCTTCGCCCACCCGGTTAAAAGCTGCAGCTACGCGTTGCTCCGCCGCCACCATGTCGGGTCGACGTTCCAGCATCTGCAACGGAAGGCCGGCTGGTATGGGTCCGGGCATGACAGTCAAATCCTGCCGCGATTGCAGTTCAGCTGCGGGATAACGCCCCAACAGCAGCTCCAGAGCCCGCAGGCTCTGGTCATGAGACAATTGCACTTGCCTGGCGGCATCGCGGAAATTGCCGACGGTTACCCGCGAAACAGTAGCTTCCTGCTCGGAACCGACGCCCACTTCCCAACGCTTTTCGGCCAGAGTCTGCAGTTCCTCGGCGGACGACACCATGTTCTGCGCCAACTGGAACTGCAACCAGGTTTCAGTGGCTGTGAACCAGCCTCGCGCAACCATCGCGGCCAGCGATTGGCGGCTGAATTCGTAATCGGCCTGGACGGCAATATAGGTCGACTCGGCGGCGTTACGACCGTAACGCAGACGGCCCCATAAGTCCGGCTCCCAGGAGACGCCCAGAGAAGCACCTTGCAGCGCGGAGCTGATGTCGCCCCCACCCATGTTGATGCCGCCCACGCCAAAGAGGTTGATGGCGGGGCGCAACGCGGCCTTTGCCATCTCAACGTACTGGCCTGCCTGTTCCACTCTTGTGGCAGTCACATGAAGATCAGGATTGTTGGTCAGGGCTTCGGCGACCAGGGCATTGAGTTGCGGGTCATCAAAGGAGGCCAGCCAATTGCTGTTTGAAAATCGCCAGTATCCATTGTTCGTCTTCGACGAAATTCATCGCGGGAGACATGGGCAGGGGGACGGCCATGGCACCGGGCCGCAGGTTCAACGCAACCACAGTGCCATTAGCGGGGGCGAGGAAAGTGGTCTGGCTGAGCTCCCACTCTGCATTGGCTAACTGGGCTTCCGCAGCAGCGATTTGAGCATTCACAGTGGCGATCTGATCCTGCTCGCCGTCCGCTGTCTTGGCGCCTAGACTTTCCCGTGCCTGAGCTTCGGTAGCCACGGTTGACGCCAGCTGCCCTTCAAGCTGACGGACTTCGGCCTGGGCCTGTTCGAAATCAAAGCGGTTGCCGGCACCGGAACTGGCTAATTCTTCGAACTGCTCCATGCGCAGCCGCGCCAGGGCCAGTTGTGAAGTGATCGCCGCTTTCTGGCCCGTGGTGCCCTTCAATTGCTGTTCGAGATTGCGTGAACTGGCTTGAGCAGTCACCAGCTGCGCTTGCAGTTGCACAATGAGCGCCTCGGCATTTCGCACCGCGATCTCGTAAGGGACCGGGTCTATCCGGAACATGACGTCGCCCTTCTTCAGCGGCAGGTTTGGTTCGATCGGCACTTCGACCACCAAACCCCGCACCGGGGGATTGATCGGTACGACGTAATTCACCACGCGCACGTCATGAGACGAGGGTGCAACGATATTCAGAAACAGGATCATGGCAGCGATGCCGATGATCGGCAAAGTGATGGTGATGACCTGCGTTACGATATTCCAGGGAAGCCACTTGAATTTGAAAAAGACCAGCCAGGCAAAAAAGGAGTAGATACCGAGAAGAATGATTTCCATGAAGGCGGTGTTCCGTTCAGTTGCCGGCCAGGGTCGTGGTCTGGGTGCCGGCCAGCCTCGTCTCGAGGACGGCAATGCGCTGGCGCAGCTGTTCCAGCTCATTTACCTCACCAGATTCGGGCGAGTACCGAAGCGCTTCACGGTGTACTTCCCGTGGCTCATCGTGGACCGATTCCTGGTGTGCCTCCTCTTCACCGTG
>JBGTHE010000462.1:0-4103 GCA_041746335.1 Lysobacterales bacterium
CGTCCAATAACTCAGCCCTGATTTCAAAATTCTAACTAACCTGCCAGCGTTCCCGGCATCATTTCGCAAGGATTTTCGGCATTTGAAGCCAGATTCGTGTTTCCCCTTGAGATTTCATTTACAATCGTCTCTTAAATGAGAATTAGTCTCATTTAAGAACCAAAATCAATTAAAGGCTGGATTCGTTGTGACTTTGGCAGACATGAAACCAGGCCAGCATGGCCGAATTAGCGCGATTGATACCAACCAGACTTCAATTATCCGCTTGATGGTGTTGGGCCTGGTTGAGGACGTGCCGGTGCGCATTGAGAATATCGCAATCGGTGGCGATCCGATTGAAATCAGTGTTTATGGTTCTTCCATTTCCATCCGCAGGCAGGATGCGCGTCAGTTCGAAGTAATGCTGGAACCTGTAAATGGCTGAACAGAAGGAATTCAATGTCGCCCTGAAAAACATCGGCATTCGGCGTAAACCCAAGGCCACAGTCGCCGTTATAGGAAACCCGAACTCAGGAAAGAGCACCTTATTCAATCGCTTGACGGGCCTGAAGCAAAGCACCGGCAATTTTCCCGGAGTAACGGTTGAAAAGCACACAGGCGTGGTCCAACTTGCCAGCAGCGCGCTGGAGTTGGTCGACCTTCCAGGCATTTATTGCCTGGGTGCCCACTCAGCTGACGAGCGCATTGCGGTTGATTTTCTGTTGGGCCGGGTAGCCGGAATGCCGGCCCCAGACTGCCTCTTGTTCGTGCTGGATGCTACCCATTTGTACCAGGGACTATTCCTTTTGGAACAGTTGCGAGAGTTGGGCATCCCGACCATTGTTGCCTTGACCATGACAGACATGGCCCAATTGAACGGAACAGCAATCAATCAGGATTTGCTGCAGAAACATCTTCGTCAAGTAAGCATTTGCGAAGTTCAACCCACGTCGGGTAGCGGCATCCAGGAATTGAAATCGTTACTCGATGGTATTCGTGACCTTCCTGTGCCGGAACCGACGGAATCATGGCCACAGCTGACTTTCGCGGCCCGTGAATTAAGTGAAACTAGTGCAGGAGCTCTAAGTCGGATTCAGGTAGCACAGGGTCTGCTGCATCCCAGCAGCGAATTCGCTGACCACCTCCGCCAGACACTCGGCCCGAGCGAAGTTTTAGCCTACAGCCTGGAATTATTTGGAGACCAGCCCCCCCAGGCAGTTGAGGCAAGAATTCGCTATCGGTGGATTCAGAATGTGTTGCAGGAAGTCGTTTCACCCGCTCCAGTCATTTCACAATTTGGAGCCCGACTCAGACGCTGGGCGAATCGCCCCTGGCCCGCAACAATGGCTTTCTTTGCGCTGATGCTATTGGTTTTCCAGGCAGTATTTACGTGGGCTACTCCGTTGATGGATGCGATTGATGGCTTGGCGTCCGCCCTGGGCGTTGCTGTAGTTTCTTTTTTAGGTGAGGGCATGCTGAGCAGTTTTCTGGCCGATGGTGTTATTGCCGGCGTTGGCAGCGTGATCATATTTTTGCCTCAAATTCTGATTCTTTTTCTCTTCATTATCGTATTGGAGGACACCGGATATCTCGCCCGGGCGGCTTTCCTGATGGATCGTGTTATGCGCTCGGTCGGGTTGTCAGGGCAATCGGTGATTCCCATGCTGTCCAGTTTTGCCTGCGCGGTACCTGCCATCATGGCAACCCGGGTCATCCCTAACAGGCGAGACCGTATTGCAACGATTCTTGCAGCGCCATTCATGACGTGCTCTGCCCGCTTGCCCATCTATGCGCTTTTAATTGCAGCTTTTGTACCAGCCAGCTCTGTTGGCTGGTTCAATCTGCAAGGTCTGGTTCTGTTCGGCCTCTACCTGCTCGGAATAGCGGGGGGCCTAGGCACTGCATGGTTACTCAAATCGACCGCATTACGGGGACCCAAGCCCTCTTTCGTGCTGGCTTTACCTGAGTTTCGCAAACCCAACCTACAAACTGTCACTATCAAACTCATGGGCCGGGCCAGTGTTTTTCTCAAACGCGCCGGCACAGTCATTTTTTCCGTCGCCGTAGTGGTGTGGGTTCTCGCTTATTTTCCGCGCGCCGACCTCAATACCCGATTCACCCAGAGCATTGAAGTTGTTGGCAACCAGATCTCCAGCATGGAAAACGAGCTTGCAGCTCAGCAACTCTCGCAAAGTTGGCTGGGCCGAATCGGCAGATGGATAGAACCGGCGTTCAAACCATTGGGTTGGGATTGGCGAGTATCTTCCGCTGTAATCGCCGGCTTTCCAGCCAGGGAAGTCGTGGTTGCCGTAATGGGAACCTTATATTCAGTGGGTTCTGATGCAGATGAGGCCAGCCTGAGTGAAAAATTGCGTTCGGCCAGTTGGCCCGATGGGCGTTTGATATTCACGCTTCCCATGGTACTTGGGCTTTTGGTTTTCTACGCCTGGTGCCTGCAATGTGCGGCAACCGTAGCCACCATACGTCGGGAAACTAACAGCTGGCGATGGCCCATATTCGCCTGGTGCTATATGACGGTGCTTGGATACACAGCAGCCCTCTTGATTTTCCAGATTGGCAGCCGTCTGTAGCAGACTTTTGCATTCAGGTTTTTCGAGCAGTCAGCGTAAGTAACCAGACTGAACCCCCGTCTCTCGCTGCAGCCATTTCTTCGTGTGGATAGCTGCTGATTTCGATTGGCCACTCAAGCAGTACCGTTTTGTTAGGCGGATAAATTTCAAGTGGCTGGAAGTCTCTGCGCCAGCATTGCACGGTGACATCTCGCCACATATTCGTGGAAAACAATCCTCTGATTCGGGGCAGGTCACCCATAATGAACATCTCATGCCCGTGAAAGTGTATGGGTGCGTCGAGGTATAGCTGTCCTCGTGGCTTCAGTACCCGAGCGATTTCGTTCAGGCAATCGGCATAGTCCGATGGCTCTCGACCTATTGCGGCCTTTTGGCCCCAGTGCTCGAAAGACTGAATACCAAATACTTTGTCAAAGGTCTGATCCGGAAAGGGGATGTTTGCGGCGGTACCAAAGCCACCTTTGCCTTTCCGTGCCTTCTTGGTAAGGGGTTGGGCCGGGTCTATGCCCGTCCAACTGCCACCACTACGCTGAATGAGATTTTTGGCCAGCTTGAATCGGCCAAAGCCGATTTCGAGACAATCGAGCCCAGCACAATCGAAAAAATGGGCCTCTATGGATGCAACTACGCACTTACGCAGTGGAGTACCGAAAGGGACTGAACAAAGATTGTTGACACTATCGTACTCAGGGCATTGACGGCATGCAATGTTCTGCAGGTCGCCATCGGACTGCCAATATGGTTGAAACCACTTTGCCCTGCACAGGCTCGGTAAAATTGTTAGCGTATGCCAGCGTTTAAGAATGGAATCTTTTAACTGCCGCATATTGATTGACCGCTACATTTCCAAAAAGAAATAATAATCCAAGGCACCTCTTGATAAACGGTATCGGCTATTCTCAACCGGAAACAAAAAACCCGGCTTTCGCCGGGTCTTTCAGTGCCGTTACAGCCTCAGCCATCAGGCTTCTGCGACTTCCTCAATTCTCGGGCGATCAACCAATTCGACATAAGCCATGGGTGCATTGTCACCTGAGCGATATCCGCACTTCAGAATGCGCAGGTACCCTCCTGGGCGATCTGTGTACCTGGGACCCAATTCGGTAAAAAGCTTGGTAACTACGTCACGATCACGCAGACGATTGAATGCCTGACGGCGGTGCGCCACGCTATCTTCCTTGGCCAGAGTCAGCAATGGTTCCGCAACCCGGCGCAGTTCCTTCGCCTTGGGTACCGTGGTCTTGATAATTTCGTTCTGAAACAATGAAGCCGCCATGTTCTTGAACATCGCCTTGCGATGGGAACTATTACGATTCAGTTTCTTACCTGATTTAAGGTGACGCATGATCTATTCTCTTTTGCAAACCGATTGACTCAGCCCAAGCCCTGTGTTCAGGCTTTTATCAGGCTGGCTGGCGGCCAATTATCCAATTTCATTCCCAGCGACAATTCATGGGATGCGAGTACATCCTTGATTTCGGTGAGTGATTTCTTACCGAGGTTAGGGGTCTTCAGCAGCTCGACTTCTGAGAT
>JBGTHE010000463.1:0-3245 GCA_041746335.1 Lysobacterales bacterium
GCACGACAAGAAAGACAGCACTGGAATCTGCTTTATCGGCGAGCGTGATTTCCGTACTTTTCTGTCTGGTTACATTGAAAGTGAGGTCGGAGAAATACGCACACCCGATGAACAAGTGATCGGTGAGCATCAGGGCCTGGCATTTCACACGCTTGGCCAGCGCCAGGGCCTGGGCATAGGTGGCGTGCGCGGCTTTCCGGATGCGGCCTGGTATGTGCTGCATAAAGATATGCGCGCCAATGTCCTTTACGTAGGACAGCAACACGACCATCCCTGGTTGCTTTCCAACCGCGTGTCAGCCAGGGAACTGAGCTGGACATCCGGTGTGGCGCCTGAAGCAGGGAGCAAACTGCAGGCGCAAGTGCGTTACCGCCAGGCTGCTCACGCCTGCTGCATTGTTGAGGTGCGCGACGACAGCCTCCTAGTTGATTTCGAACAACCACAGTGGGCGGTTACAGCAGGACAATCCCTCGTGCTTTATGATGACGACGTCTGCCTGGGCGGCGGCATTATCCAATTTTCCAATACGCCACCCGCTGTGGCTGCTAACGATTTGAAGGACAGCTTATCCATGACAGGTAACAGATCATGAGCGGTAGCCGCAAAGACCGTACATTGGCTCTGGCCGGAGTGTTACAGGCAACGGAACTGGTGCGACAGGCTGCCTGGCACGGCACCTGGTCGGGTTACGCAGCTACCGCCAGCCTGGACTCCCTGTTCAGGCTGGAAGCCGACAATGTCGATTCCGTATACGGTGATCGCAAGCGCATGCGGCTGGGTCTGGAAACCCTGATCTCCGTGTTGCAGGGCGACCAGGGGAGCAACGACGCACTGCGCTACGCCGTTGCCCTGCTGCAGATCGAACGGCAGTTCCAGCGCAACAAATCCCTGCAATCCAAAGTGGGCGGTGGCCTGGAGGAAATCAACCAGGCGGCACAGGATGAATCGGAAGAAACGGTTGAAGACTACAAGGCAGATCGGGTCGCTGTGCTTTACACCGAAACCATCAGCCAACTGTCGCCCCGAATCGTCGTCAACGGCAAGCCACAATACCTGAAAATAGATCGAGTGGTGAACTGGGTGCGCAGTCTGCTGCTCGCCGGCCTTCGCTCTGCAGTTCTATGGGATCAATTGGGCGGCGGTCGCATGGAATTGATGTTCGCGCGCCGCAAGTTGCTCGATGAAGCTCAGGAATTGCTGCATAGCTAAAAAGCTCTGAATGAGACCTGTGAACCCATTTCAGGATCAGTGATAATGGCGACCTGGATGTAGGCAGAAGTGATACTTGCTATTTGCAATGAATTTGTTGCCTGAATTTACCGCAATTTTTATCAGCTTTTATCTCGGAGAATGCAATGGGTGACACTTTTTCCACCGGCAGTACGCTAACTGTCAACGGCCAGGACTATCGTTATTTCAGCTTGCTGAAACTGGGCGAGAAATTTCCGGTCAAGCGTCTGCCGTTCAGCCTGAAAATCCTGTTGGAAAACCTGCTGCGACACGAGAATGGCGTTGATGTTAAACACAGCGACATCGAGGCCTTATGTCATTGGGATGCCAAGGCTGAGCCCGCGACGGAAATTGCTTTCACCCCAGCTCGTGTGGTTTTGCAGGATTTTACCGGAGTGCCGGCAGTCGTTGATCTGGCGGCCATGCGCGATGCCATGGTGGCGCTGGGCGGCTCAGCCAGCAAGATCAACCCCTTGTCACCTGCCGAATTGGTTATCGATCACTCAGTGCAAGTTGATAGTTACGGCGCCGCCGACTCACTGGACATCAACAATCGCATTGAATTTCTGCGTAATAACGAACGTTACAGCTTTCTGCGCTGGGGCCAGACCGCTTTCAGCAATTTCCGGGTGGTACCGCCAAATACCGGCATTGTTCATCAAGTCAATCTGGAGCATCTTGCCCGAGTGGTGTTTGACCATGAAGGGGTCGCTTATCCGGACACCGTGGTTGGTACCGATTCGCACACCACCATGATCAACGGCATCGGCGTTCTGGGCTGGGGTGTGGGTGGCATCGAAGCCGAAGCAGCCATGCTCGGTCAGGCCATTACTATGCTGATTCCCCAAGTAGTGGGCTTCAAGCTGACCGGCAACCTTCCTGAAGGTGCTACCGCCACTGACCTGGTTCTGACGGTGACGCAGATGCTGCGCGAGCACGGCGTGGTTGGCAAGTTTGTGGAATTTTTTGGACCTGGTTTGGACCACCTGCCGCTGGCTGATCGCGCCACCATTGCCAACATGGCGCCGGAGTATGGCGCCACCTGCGGTATATTCCCCATCGACGACGAAAGTTTGCGTTATTTACGCCTGTCGGGACGCAGCGCGCAGCGCATAGCGCTGGTTGAGGCTTACGCCAAAGCACAGGGAATGTTCCGTACACCTGACCAGCTTGAAGCGGAGTACAGCGCTCGACTGGAACTGGACATGTCAACGGTCCAGCCCAGCCTGGCAGGTCCCAAACGTCCACAGGATCGTGTGTTGCTAAGCGAGGCCGCACAGAACTACGCGCAACATGTAGCCAAAATTGCCAGCAACCGGATGCCCGCCAATTGCGCTGAGGCCAGGCTGGAGGGTGAAGGGGGCGGCACGGCGGTCGGTAACGAAGCTGTTTTGCAAACGCCCATTGCCAAGGTCTCCTACCTGGACCAGGATTTTGAGTTGCAGGATGGGGCCATTGTTATTGCCGCTATCACATCCTGTACCAACACCTCTAACCCGCAGGTGATGTTGGGAGCTGGCCTGCTGGCGCGCAACGCAGTCAAGCGGGGCCTTAAAGTCAAACCATGGGTGAAGACATCTCTCGGGCCAGGCTCACGTGTGGTAACAGACTACCTCGAGAAGGCCGGCCTGGTGGATGATCTCGACGCATTGGGTTTCAATGTGGTGGGCTATGGCTGCACCACTTGCATCGGCAATTCAGGCCCTCTGGCCGAGCCGATTGCCAATGCCATACGCGAACAGGATCTCGCAGTGGTCTCAGTGCTCTCCGGTAATCGCAATTTCGAAGGCCGAGTGCACGCTGATGTGAAAATGAATTACTTGGCTTCTCCGCCGCTGGTTGTAGCTTATGCACTTGCTGGCCGGATGGACGTGAATCTGACCACCGACCCGCTGGGAGCGGATTCGGAAGGCAAGCCGGTTTACCTCAAAGACATCTGGCCCAGCAGCCGGGAAATTCAGGACGTAGTAGCAGCAAATGTGACTTCGGCGATGTTCGAGAAAAGTTACTCCAGC
>JBGTHE010000464.1:0-2741 GCA_041746335.1 Lysobacterales bacterium
GGTTTTGGAATATGCCACACTGACCGATGTGGATTTTAGTGGCTCCAGTGTGCGAGGAGTGAATTTCGGGGTTACTACGCCATTATCCCGTGGCTTCACTGCCGCGCAGCTTTACTCGACCGCCAGCTACCAGGCGCTGGATTTGACCGGAATCAGCCTGTGGCTCAACGATCTGTCCGGCTGGAACTTCACCGAACAGAACCTTACGGATGCGATATTCTACCAGGCCACCCTGACGGGCGCGAATTTTGTGGGCGCCCAAGTGCGGGGAGCAAATTTCGCCTACACAACCTCCCGCGGCTTCACGACGGCGCAGCTCTACTCGACCACTAGTTACCAGGCTGGTGACTTGACTGGAGTCGATTTGTCCGGAAACAACCTCACCGGCTGGAACTTCGCTGGACAAAACCTCGGCTACGCAAACTTAGTTGGATCTATGCTGACCGGCGCAGATCTGAGCCACACGAATCTCACCAACGCGAACTTTGGTAGTACCACACTAACCGGCGCGAACGTAAGCGGAGCGGATGCGCGCGGGGCAAGATCGTTGAACCCCAGCATTCCGATCAATACCAACATGATTCGGCCGGACGGAAGTGTCCATGGACTTGAACTTACCGATATGCAATTGCTGATTGTCCGGGATTACGACGGCGATGCGCGTTCATTTAATCTGCATGATCCAATCCCCATTCTCGTCGAACAACAGATGACGTCAGACCCGACTGGCAAGCTACGAATGCTGTTCGAAGAGGACGCCTGGGATTCGCTCATCTCGTTTGAGTCGGGAATCCCGGTCACGCTCGGCGGGACATTGGAGCTTGACTTCGCCGCGGGCGTGCATGTCCCTGGCCAGATTGGCCGCACGATTCGAATCTTCGACTGGACCGGCGTTAATCCGCTCGGAGAGTTCGCCGTTTCCAGTCCCTACCGTTGGGATCTCTCAAGCCTGTACACAACCGGTGAAGTGGCGCTCGTGCCTGAACCCGCGACGTGGCTTCTCACCATTTTCGCTGGCCTTGCGGTGCCCCTGGGTTGCAGCCGCTGGCGCGACGCTCTTCGTGTCCGTTCAGTCACAATCAGCATCCTGAGCTGACAACATGATTTGTCCCTCCACACCCGACGAGAACAACTCCTCATGGTCCGACGAATGCAAAGGAACTGCCAATCGTCAAGGGGATTGCGTCTCGCTAATTTCCTCAACCGACGGCGATTATGGCTTGAACCGCTCGAAGAGCGGCGATTGCCGGCGATCACCGTAGACACGCTGGCAGACGAGAACGATATCCCATCAGTCTTTGACCGCAATCCTATCCAGCTTACCTCTAACGGTTGCTGACGACTATTCGTGATGCGACTATAACGTCCGAGGTAGCATGTCAGCGTTGGGGTGCATGTGAAGCCAGCTTGCCAGAAAATGTCTTGAATTGTTCCGCCGCTGCACTTAATCTATTCTCGGGCACAGCGGTTTCGATGGGAAACAAGGGTTTCGGCCAAACACCGATTGCGATCGTGCAATATCTAACCTCATTCCAACTTGCCGCTCTGGCAATGGCGACGCTATTGAGTTTTCTCGCTTCTGAAGCAAAGCCCACGATTGTAAACATCACGACTTCGGTCGAGGGCAACAAGCTGAATCTTTCAACCGTCGAGGTGACGAGCGGAGCGGGCAACCCGAACCGCGTTTTCACTTACGAACAACTGATCAAGCCGTCAGTTCTCGATTATTTATCAGTGCCTGAAAACAATGCGGCCAACGCAGTCACCGTAATCGGCACGCCAGATACGACTGCACCGGATGGACAGGCGCGCTTGGCGCTCGTATCGGACGCGGCACTGAACACCGGCATCTTCAATCCCAGTGCAACCATGCCGGGCTTAACGCTGACGTTTGCGCAGCCACTGGTCAACGGCCCAGGCGAGGATCTCATTCTGTTCGAGCTCACTATCGGCACGGGCCAAACGCCAGATCCTGTCGCGATTTGGAAGGCGGATGGCAGCGGAACGCCCCGCAACGTGACGAGTGGCCAATATCAGAAATCCGATGTCATTCCCGTCGACGGCACGCCTGTGACCTACGTCGTGACTGTCGGCGAAGGACAATCCGCAACGCTGAACGACTTGGTGAATGCGTCCATAACACCCAGTGCTACCTCAAATCCAAAGTGGCACGCGGTGCCGATTAACCTCAACGCATTGGGGTTAGCTGAAGGCGATTCTGTGCAGTCTCTGGCAATCCTCTCCGGCGACGGAACACGCGCTGTCGACTTGCTGATGGTTGTCGGTCTCCCGCCTTATGTAGCGTCGCTAGCCGGCGACTACAACGGAGACCACGAAGTTGGCGCGGCTGATTATGTGGTATGGCGGCATTTGCTGGGGCAATCCGGTACGGGGCTGCTGGCCGACGGCTCAGGCCTGAGTGGCATGCCGGATGGCGTGGTTGATGAATACGACTATGACTTCTGGAGGGCTAACTTCGGAAACACATTGGCCGGTGCTGGTAGTGTCGCGCCCTCAAATGCAATCATGCCGGAGCCACCGGCATTTCTTCTAGCCGTATTTGCCATTCTGGTCTTCACAATGGCTGGCCACAGCCGGCTCGCGCGATGCGCGGCAACACGTTAGGGATCATGCCTATGCTCCTCGGAATCACTATTGCGGAAGAGTGTTCTGGCGACGAAAAGGCTATGTATTTTCTTGTAACTGGCCGTCGCCGGCCGCTCTGCACCGGCTTAGCACTT
>JBGTHE010000465.1:0-3603 GCA_041746335.1 Lysobacterales bacterium
TGGCCCTTCGGGCTGCCCTCGGGCCTCGGTCGCCCCTGCGTCACGGCCCGACTCGCGTCCTGCTCGGTCGGGCCTGTCGCGACATCCTGTCGCTCCTCCTTGTGGCTCGGTCGGTCCTCGGCTGCGTCCGACAGAACCGGACTCTCTTACCGCCATCGGGCTGCCGATTGTTCTAGCGGCCCAGCCTCAGGCTTCCAATTGCTCAAGTTGCTTGACCCCAGGCTCGTTTACCGTCACTGAATCCCGTGGTAGCCGCCGAGCTGATGCGGTGACCGGCGGTCGAGGGCACAGGGATGTGCCCGAGAGGCCAGACCGACTCAGGACAGGAGTATGGCCGACCGCCGCATTTGAACAGGATGTTCACAGCTCGTGAAGCGCAGGGATGCGCGAGAGCGAGCCCACCGAACCAATGCGATTGAACGAGCCGAAGGCCGGCGGATATCGGGATTCAGGGGCGGTGAACGAGTCTGGGGCTGGACATTACCGTAGGATGCTAGCGAATTGGACGCTGGGAACGGCGAGCGAACGCAACAACCGGGCTAGTGACCGCCTCCCGTTCGTGTTTGAATAGACAGCTGTAATTGAAGGACACAGAAATGCCAAACCAGACTTATGAAACACTCGATCCCGAAAACTGGGACGAGATGCGCGCACTCGCGCATCGGATGATGGACGATGCCATCGACTATCTGCAAAACGTTGGGGATCGGCCCGTATGGCAGCCCGTGCCCGAGGACGTGAAGCAACGTCTGCAAACAGCAGCGCCGCGCCTACCCAGCCAACCCGCCAGTGTTTATGAAGAGTTCAAGGCCGACATCCTGCCCTATCCCATGGGCAATATTCACCCGCGTTTCTGGTCGTGGTACATGGGCAGCGGCACCATCATGGGCGCTCTGGGTGAATTTTTCGGGGCACTGATGAATCCCAATGTCGGCGGTGGAAATCATGTGGCTCCAATGGTGGAGCAGCAAGTCATTGGCTGGATGCGTGACATGATGGGCTTTCCGGCCGGGTCCAGCGGCATACTGACCAGCGGCGGTTCAGCCGCCAATCTCATCGGCATCACCGTGGCTCGCAATACCAATAGTGGTTTTGATGTGCGCCATGAAGGCGTAAGAGCAGGCAGTGGCCCGCTGGTTGCTTACGCCTCCACCGAAATTCACAGTTGCAATAAAAAAGCAGTGGAGACTTTGGGCCTGGGTTCAGCAGGTTTGCGTACGATTGCCGTAAACGCCGATTACACCATCAACCTCGAGGCACTGAAACAGCAGATTAAAGTTGACCGCGCTGCTGGCGCCATCCCCTTTTGCGTGATTGGCACCGCTGGCACGATCAACACCGGCGCCATTGACGATCTGCAGGCACTGGCTGATTTATGCCAGCAGGAAAAACTCTGGTTCCACGTAGATGGCGCTATTGGTGCTGTGGCCGTGCTGGCTGACAACGTGAAAGAGAAACTCAAGGGCATAGAGCGCGCCGACTCGGTCGCGCTGGACCTGCACAAGTGGATGCACATTCCTTTTGAGGCCGGTTGCGCATTGGTGCGCCATGAGCCTGCCCATCGTGAGGCGTTCAGTCTCACACCGGAATATCTGGCCCGTGAAGCGGAAGCCAAAGGCCTGGCTTCCGGTGCATTCTGGTTCAGCGATTATGGATTGCAACTGACCCGCTCATTCCGAGCCCTGAAAGTATGGATGTCCATCAAGGAGCACGGGCTCGATCGATTCGGACGGATGATGGTCCGCAATGTCGAGCAAGCGCATTACCTCGGTGAGTTAATACACAATGAAGTGGAACTGGAGTTGTGTGCGCCCATCGGCCTGGACATCGTATGCTTTCGCTTCAATCCAGGTGGACTGAATCATGACCGGCTCGAGCGGCTGAATCGCAACATCCTCGCGGAGCTGCATGAACAAGGCATCGCCGCTCCTTCCTACACTACGTTGAAGGGCGTGTATTGCCTGCGCGTAGCCATCGCCAACCACCGCAGCCGCAAGGAAGATTTTGACCTGCTGGTCCGCGAGACTTTGCGCCTCGGCCGCGAGCTGGATGCAACGGTATGAACGCGATTACCGTCAGCGAGTTGACCATCTATCCCGTCAAGTCATTGCGCGGCATCAGCTTGCAGAAAAGCCAGTTAACCCGCGAGGGCCTCCAACACGACCGGCGCTGGATGGTGGTTCGCGATGATGGTCGTTTTGTAACTCAACGTGATTTGCCGGCCTTGGCGCTAGTTGAAACGGCCATGGAAGATGATGGCGTGGTGCTGTCACGGTCGGGCCATGGAAATCACAAGCTGCTATTCGACGCAGCACCGGGCAAACCCGTAACCAGCAAAGTCTGGAAAGACCCTGTAGAAACCAGCGACGAAGGCGATGCCGCGTCTGCATGGCTGAGCGCAGCATGCGGCAGCAGATATGCCGTGCGGCTGGTGCGCATGGCGTCGGGGTTCACTCGCACTCACAGCGCTGCAGATCGTTTCGGCGAGGAAAATGCTACGAAGTTTGCCGATGAATCCCCTTACCTGCTGGCCAATCAGAATTCGCTGGATGCTTTGAACCTGGAACTGCAGGCCCGCGGCCATCGCCCGGTACCCATGAATCGTTTCCGGGCGAATGTGGTGGTGCAGGGGCTACCGGCGTTTTCCGAACGCGCCATAGAAACAATTTCCGGCGAGAATTACGTGTTTGGTTTGCGCGAAGGCTGCGAGCGCTGCGTGGTACCGACCATAGATCAGGACACCGCCATCAAGGATCCACAGCAGGAGCCTTTCAAAACGCTGACCGATATCAATCCCATGCCGGGCAAACGGGCACCGGCTTTTGCCGAGAACAGCGTGCTGATCAGCGGTGCCGGGCAATGGATCCGCGTAGGCGATACGCTGCAGCCATTTCCTGCCACTAATGGAATGGCGAGCTGATATTAATGGCAATGGCGCGGTATTCACCATCGCTGCTGGCACGCAGGGATAAACCGAGCTGCTCGAATGTTAGAAACCCGAGCCTGAATGAGCGGTCACGAGGCGCCAACGCAAAACCCAGCTCCCATTGATCCTCCACAGTTTGGCTGAGGCCACTTTTCAGGCCAAACTGGGCTGCATCAAACATCCACGAATAGGTCAGATGCCAATTCAGCTGCAGATCAGCACCAGTCGCAAACCCGGCGGCCAGCGGGTGGTGAAATTCAGCGCCCATCATGGCCGTGGAAACGCTGCCAGAACCGCCTTTCCGGCTATCGTAGCCGGCGTAGTACAAAGCATTCAGCAGGCTCCAGTCCATTTTGGCGGTAGCGGGAGTGTAGCGACTTTTGATCCCGCCGTAGTACATCCAGGCTGAATCACCGCCATCAGTCTCCTTGCCCCAGCCAAAGTGGACCAGCGGGCGCAAAAACCATTTTTCATTGACCGCGATTTCCAGCTCAACACCCGGAGTGAATGCCACAGTTCCGAAATTGCCGGCATCGACGAAATCGTCAAGTCCGTCCAGGCTGTGTAAGCCCACTGTCACAGGATAATGAAATTCGATTCCCGGTTGGCGTTGGCCATCTGTGTAGATCGGTTCGCGCCAGGTCTGTTTTAAAGGTGCGCGCATGATGAACACCGAC